>JBJTCK010000001.1:0-10880 GCA_046091825.1 Actinomycetota bacterium
GGTTCCCCGCCACCACCGGCGAGATCATCCACGTCGACGGCGGCTACCACGCGATGGGCGCATGAACCGGCTCGGTGCGGCCTCGTCGCCGTACCTGCGGCAGCACCGCGACAACCCGGTCCACTGGTGGGAGTGGTGCGAGGAGGCATTCGCGGAGGCGCGCGCGTCCGGGCGGCCGGTCCTGCTCTCGGTCGGCTACTCGGCGTGCCACTGGTGCCATGTGATGGCGCACGAGAGCTTCGAGGACGGTGCAGTCGCCGGCGTCATGAACTCGCTGTTCGTCAACATCAAGGTGGACCGCGAGGAGCGCCCCGACGTGGACTCCGTCTACATGGACGCTGTGCAGGCCATGACGGGCCGGGGCGGGTGGCCGATGACTGTGTTCCTCACCCCGGACGGGGAGCCGTTCTTCGGCGGCACCTACTACCCGCGCGAGTCATTCCTCCGGCTGCTCACGGCGGTCGATGACGCCTGGAGGAACAAGCGCGGCGAGCTACAGCAGAACATCGACGCGCTGGTCGAGGTAGTCGGCCGCACCGCGGCACTCCTGCCGGCCGACGGGTTCGATGCCGGCGCACTCGTCCACGCTGCCGTCGGTGACCTCACAGGCAGGTTCGACGGCAGATGGGGAGGTTTCGGGGGTGCCCCGAAGTTCCCCGGCACGTTCTCGCTGGACCTCCTCCTGCGCCGGCACCTCGCGGGCGGCGATGACGCGCTGCGGTCGATGGTGACGACCTCCCTCGACGCGATGGCGTGCGGCGGCATGTACGACCAGATCGGGGGCGGTTTCGCCCGGTACAGCGTGGACGAACGGTGGTTGGTCCCCCACTTCGAGAAGATGCTCTACGACCAGGCACTCCTCGGGCGCGCGTACGTGCACGCATGGAAAGCGCTCGGCCACGCGCGCCACTTCCAGATCGCGAGCGAGACGATCGACTACGTGCTCGCAGGAATGCGCCACCCGCTCGGCGGCTTCTTCAGTGCCGAGGACGCCGACTCTCTCGACGCGCACGGCCACAGCGAGGAGGGTGCGTTCTACACGTGGACGCCCTCCGAGGTGCGCGAGGTGCTCGGTGAGTGGGCAGACGACGCATGCGCCTTCTGGGGCATCTCGGAGGAGGGCAACTTCGAGGGCAGGTCGATCCCGAACCGGATCCACGCCAGGCCGGACATCGGGCGGCCCGACCTGATCGAGAGGTGCAGGCGCACCCTGGATGCCGCACGTTCGGAGCGGCCCCGGCCGGGTCTGGACGACAAGGTCCTCACCGAGTGGAACGCGATGTTCCTTGCCACGCTCGCCGAGGCGGCCCTCCTCGCCGGGAACGACCGATGGAAGGCCGCGGCGGTCGCGAACGGCGTGTTCCTCCTCGAGCACTTGCGCGCCGCTGACGGCACGTGGCACCGCAGCTGGCAGGCGGGCGCCGTCCCGCCGGCCCGCCACCGGGCGCTCGCCCACGACCTCGCGCACCTTGTCGACGCGTTCACGCGTCTCTACGAGCTCACCGGCAACGAGTCATGGCTGCTGCGCGCCACGGAGACGGCACACCATCTCGTCGAGGGACACTGGGACGACACCCACGGCGGGCTGTTCACCACCGCCCACGACGGCGAGCAACTGATCGCGCGCCAGAAGGACCTCATGGACAACGCCACGCCGTCCGCCAACTCGACGGCGGCGCTCGCGTTCCTGCGTCTCTCGGCCCTCACCGGAGACGTTGAGCTCGCCGGGCGGGCGCGCTCGATCCTCCGCCTCATTGCCCGCGTCGCGCCCCAGGCACCGTCAGCCTTCTCTCACGCGATGTGGGCGTTCGAGTTCGACGCGGCGGGTGCGACGGAGGTGGTCATCCCCGGCCACCAGCCGGGGATGCTCCGTGAGTACTGCTCGACGTGGCGACCGCTCGCAGTCGTCGCGCACGGGGCGCCCATGGAGGGCCCGCTCTGGGAGGGCCGCGAGGAGGGACTTGCCTACGTGTGCTCCGGGTACGTGTGCCTCGCCCCGGCGGCGACCCCCGAGGAACTCGCCGAGCGGCTCAGGTCCAGCGCCCCCAGGTGACAGCCTCGGCGCCTGTCCTGCGGCGGCGGGCCGCGCTCGCGCCCTTCCGCACGGGCCCCTGCACCGGGTACCCAGCGGCGACCGCGCCGATGATCTCGGACTCGGCCGGGATGCCGAGCGCGCCACGGACGTCGTGCTCGTGGGCGACCGCGAAGAACAGCGCACCCAGTCCCTCGTCATGGAGCGCATGGAGGAACGTCATCGTCGCCATCGCCCCGTCGACCGTCCAGTACGGCACCGACCACCCCTCGCGCCCCGCGCCAAGCCCGGTGCGCGCCTTGTCCGGCTCGGAGTACCTCTCCACGTAGGCGGACGGGGACACCGTGACCACCCCGACGAATCCGGCGCGCAGGAGACCGGGAAAGGCGAACGACGCCCGGGAGGCGACGGGGAGCGCGGCGTCCCAGTAAGCCGCCGTGTCATCACCGAGCAGGCCGACGATGCGCCAACCCTGCGTCTTGCCGGCGCTCGGCGAGCGCACGGCGAGGTCTAGGCATCTCTCCACGACGGCCCGGTCGACCGTCTCGCCGGTGAAGTCGCGCGTCATCCGCCGCGTGCGGACGACCTCGGAGAACTCCACGTGCTACGAACGGGCGCCGAGCTTGACGAGGCTCTCGGCCATCGACCACCCGTGGACGATGAGCACCCCGCCCTTCTTCGCGTTGACGTCCTTGAACAGGCCTGCGATGTCAGCGGGAATCTTCTCCGGCTTCGACGACTCGTGGTCGACAAAACCGGACTGGCCGTCCTGCTTGACCGCGAAGGACTGCTCGTCGTAGTTGGCGTCCACGCCGAACCTCTTCGCGAGCCTCCTTCCCCATGCGCGCTCCTCGCCGACGGCCCTGTGGCCCGTCCGCGGGATGATCTCGGTGAGGGACTTGAATGCCTCGACGCCGTCGGCCGCGGCGAACCGTGACCCCACCACCACGTCCTCGTCCGGGAACGCCATGAGCGCACGGTGGTACGCCTCCCCCATCAGGCCCTTCAGCACCTGGTCGCGCTTGGAGGACCGCTTCACCGTCATGAGCCCGATGAGGACGCACGGTGTCCCGCCGATGCGCTCGAGGGTGGAGAAGGTGACACCGTGGAGCTTGCCGTCCACCCGTGCGAGGGTGCACAGGACCCAGTCATCCTTGGCGCGGGAGAGCATTCCTGCCCCGAACGCGCCTTCGACAGAGAGCATCTCCTCAAGCTGCTGCTCGGTGAGGGCACTGCTGTCCTGCGTGACGACTTCCAACGACATCTAGTGAAGGCTCCCTCGGGGTGAAAAGGGGCGGCGGGCGCCCTGTCTCGCTGTCCCCATATTCTGCCATTTCGGGACGCTTTCGCGCCCAATCGGACGGATCAGACGATTTTCACGGCGTCGGCACCGAAGTTGACCCTGAGCGGGCCGAGGACCTTGTCGACATCGACGAGCATGCGCGGACCGGTGCTGAACTTGCGCCCCGAGGAGAGGCTGATCTTCACGGGAGAGTCGCCGGGGTACTCGTTGATGATGTTGCGGAGCACATCGAGGCTCTCCGGCGTGATGCCGCTGGGCAGGGTCACCACGACCTCGGGGATCCGCCTGTCGAGATCCTCGATGACCACGATCTTCTGGGCGGTGAAACTGGTGCGTGCCTCGTCCGAGCGGTTGAGGCGACCGTCCACCGTGACGATGACGTCGTCAGAGAGGAGATGCCCGTACTGGGTGAGCGTCCTAGCGAAGACAGTGACCTCGATGCTGGAGTCGAGGTCCTCCAGCACGAACGTGGCCATCTGGTCGCCCTTCTTCGTGTACCGGCGGGACATCTTGGTGACCACGCCGCCGATCGTGACCATCCCCTCGTCGCGACCCTCGAGCTCGGCGATCGACGTGTCCACCTTGCGGCGCAGGACCTGCTCGACGCCCCGCAGGGGGTGGTCGGACACGTACAGCCCGAGCATCTCCTTCTCGTGGCGCAGCTGGTCCATCTTCTCGAAGTGCTCGGCGGGCACGGCGATCTGGTCCGTCCAGCCCGAGTCGCCATCGGACTCGATCTCGCCGAACAGCGACATCACGCCACGCTCGTGCTCGCGCTTGGCCACGATCGCGGCGTCGATGATCGACTCGAGGACCATGAGGAGGCCCCGCCGCGGGTGACCGACGGAGTCGAAGGCCCCCGACTTGACCAGCGACTCCACGGCGCGCTTGTTGAGCGCCTGGTCGGGCACACGGGCCGCGAAGTCGTGGAACGACGCGAACGGGCCGTTGGCCTCCCGCTCGGCGATGATGAGACCGACGAGGCCCTCCCCCACGTTCCTCACTGCCGAGAGGCCAAAAACGATCGTGCGCTCGTCGTTATCCGTGACGGCGACGAAGTCGGACTCGCTGCGGTTGATGTCCGGGTTGACCACGGTGATCCCGAGGTTGCGCGCGTCGGAGAGGTGGACCGCCGCCTTGTCGTAGTTGCCCTTCACCGAGGTCAGCAGGCACGCGACGTACTCGACCGGGTAGTGGGCCTTCAGGTACGCGGTCTGGTAGCTGATGAGGCCGTACCCGAACGTGTGGCTCTTGTTGAACGCGTAGTCGGCGAACTTGCGGATGACCCCGAAGAGCTGCACACCCAGATCGCGGCCGTACCCCGTGGACTCGCAGCCGTTGACGAAACCCTCCTCCTCGGCCGCCATGACCTTCGGGTCCTTCTTGCCGCATGCCTTGCGGAGGTTGTCGGCCTGGGCCAGCGAGTACCCGGCGAACTTCTGCGCCACGCGCATCATGCTCTCCTGGTACACCATCAGGCCGTACGTGTCGTGGAGGAGCTCCTTGGCCTCCGGGTGGAAGTACTCGGGCGTCTTGCGGTTGTTCTTGTAGTCCGCGTACGCGTTGTGCATGTTGGCGCTCATCGGGCCCGGCCGGTACAGCGCCAGGACGGCGCTCACGTCCTCGAAGCTGGTCGGCTTCATGGAGCGCAGGAGGTTCCGCATGGGCGGGGACTCGAGCTGGAACACGCCGATGGTGTCGCCGCGGCTGAGCAGCTCGAAGGTCGCGACGTCGTCGAGCGGCACGCTGTCGATGTCGAATGCCGGGTCACGGTGCCGACGGATCATCTCCACGGTGTCGGTGATGACGTCGAGGTTGCGCAGGCCGAGGAAGTCGATCTTCAAAAGTCCGAGGTCCTCGACACCGTGCATTTCGTACTGGGTGACTATGGGGGCGTCTTCCGCCTTCATGTCGCCCGACGGCTTGCGCTGGATGGGCAGGTACTCCGTGAGCGGTTCCGGCGTGATCACCACGGCCGCCGCGTGGATGCCGTCGCTGCGCTTGAGGCCCTCTAGCCCCCGCGCGACCTCCACGACCTTGGCCGCGACCTCGTCTGTCTCCACCATCGTCCGCAGTTCCTGCGCGGCGTTGTAACCCTCCATGTGCTCCGGGTGCTTCTCGAAGCAGTACTGGAGCGGGGTGTCACGGCCCTGGTTGAGGGGCGGCATCAGCTTTGCGATGCGGTCCCCCACCCCGTACTCGAATCCCAGCACGCGCGCCGCGTCGCGCACGGCGTTGCGCGACTTGATGGTCGCGAAGGTGATGACCTGCGCGACATGGTCACGGCCGTACTTCTCGGCGGCGTACCTGATCATCTCGTCGCGGTAGCGCGAGTCGAAGTCCATGTCGATGTCCGGCATGCTCACGCGCGACGGGTTGAGCATGCGCTCGAACAGGAGGTCATAGCGGAGGGGGTCGATCTCTGTGATGCGCAGGCAGTATGACACCGCACTGCCCGCCGCCGAGCCGCGGCCCGGGCCCACCCGGATGCCGGAGTCCTTTGCGTACTTGATGAGGTCCCACACGATGAGGAAGTACGACGAGAACCCCATCTGGCCGATGACGCCGAGCTCGAACGAGACGCGTTCCACGACCTCCTGGGGGAGGTTGTCGCCCCACCGCTTCTTGGCCCCCTCCCACGTGAGGTGCTCGAGGTAGGCGGTGTCCGTGGCGAAACCCTCCGGGAGGGGGAACACCGGGAGCCTGTACGTGCCGAGCTCGATCTCCACGTTCGCCCGCTCGGCGATGAGGAGAGTGTTGTCGCATGCCTCCGGTATCTCCCGCCAGATGTGGCGCATCTCCTGGGCCGTCTTCAGGTAGTGCTCCGTGCCCTCGAACTTGAACCGGTCGGCGTCACGCATGAACGCGCCCGTCTGCACGCACAGCAGTGCGTCGTGCGCCTCATGGTCGGCCTGGTTCACGTAGTGGGAGTCGTTGGTGGCGAGGAGGGGCGCGCCGATCTTGCGAGCGATCTCGACGAGCTTCGGGTTAGTGGAACGCTGGTTGGCCAGGCCGTGGTCCTGCAGCTCGACGAAGAGGTTCTCCTTGCCGAAGATCTCCTGCAGGCGCGCGGCCTTCTGCACGGCACCCTTCTCGTCACCGTTCAGGAGGGACTGCAGCACGTGCCCGCCGAGACAGCCGGTGGTGGCGATGAGCCCGGAGGCATGGCGCTCCAGGAGCTCCCAGTCCATCCGTGGCTTGTAGTGGTACCCCTCGAGGAACGCGAGGCTGGAGAGCTTGATGAGGTTCTTGTAGCCGGTGTTGTCCGCCGCCAGGAGTGTCAGGTGGTAGTACTGCTTGCGGCCGCCCTCGTCGGACCCGCCGTTGTCATCCAGGCGCCCGCGACGGGCGATGCGCTCCGTGCGGTGGTCATGGGCCATGTAGGCCTCCGTGCCGAGGATCGGCTTGATCCCCTGCTTACGGCACTCCTTGTAGAAGTCGATGATGCCGTACATGTTCCCGTGGTCGGTGATGCCGAGTGCGGGCTGGCCGTCGGAGACTGCCTTGGCGACCAGTTCGTCGAGACGGGCCGCCCCGTCGAGCATGGAGAACTCGGTGTGCACGTGGAGGTGAGTGAACGACGACCCCACTGTGCTCTCCTCCGATCCCGGGCGGACCCCGCCGAACTTCCTCCCCCGGCGGCGGCTGACGGGCAACTCACACCGATGGGATTCTCGAAACTAGCAGTCGGGTGAGCCACGCCGGGGTGGCCCCGCGGGGCCCGACCGGCGGGTGACCTACAGGTAGGTGCCGCCCGAGGGACCCTGGCCCTGCCCGGGCTGGCCGGGTATCTGGCGCATCTGCTCGATCTGCTGGCGGGCCGCCAGTTGCTGTGCGAAGAGCGTCGCCTGGATGCCGTGGAAGAGACCCTCCAGCCACCCCACCAGCTGGGCCTTTGCCACCCTCAATTCGCTGTCCGAGGGGACCTCACCGTCCTTGAACGGGAGCGCAAGCGTGTGCAGTTCCTCGGCGAGGTCCGGGGAGAGAGCCTCCGAGATCTCGATGATGGAGCGCTCGTAGATCTCGGCGAGACGCTCGCGGCTGGCGGCGTCCATCTGGGCCGACCGGACCTCCTCGAGCAGCTGGCGCACCATGGAGCCGATCCTCATCACCTTTGCCGGCTCCGTCACGCTCTCGGTGGGCGTCCCCGCCGCCTGGTCCGCGCCGGGGAACGGCCGGCCGTCGATGACCTCCGCGCTCAACGGTGAATCGGGGGATGCGTCACTGTCTGCCACGCCCCAGAGTCTGCCATCGGCGCGGACCCTTGCCACGTCGTTCATCAGGCAGAGAGCACGAGCAGCGGCACCAGCATCTCGTCTGCGGTCAGCGAGCCGTGCCGGCACACCAGGTCGAACAGCCCGCCGTCGGCGGGGTCCTCGAAACTCACGGGCGCGTGGGGCACGAGCGCCACGTCGCCCATCCGGCGGCGGGCCTCCGGCGAGACCCTCGGCCCGATCCATCTCTCCTCGATCACCTGCTCGCGGCTCACCACCCAGGCGATGTCTGCGTACCGACTGCACTCCGCCAGCAGGTCACCCTCGCGGCCGCGCTGGGCATGGAGCCACCGGAACCTGCCCTCACCTGACTGGTGGTGGACCATGGACATGACCTCAGGTGCGAGGACCACTGTGTTCTGCCCCACGTGCACCTGGCCGTGGTCAGCGGTGACGACGAGCGCGGTTCCGGGCGGGAGCATCCCCGCCACCGCCGCCACGAGGCTGTCCGCGTACGCGAGCTCAGCGTCGTAGTAATCCCCGAACCCACGCTCGTGGGCAATCTTGTCGACGCCGTCGTAGTACGCATAGACGAAGGGCTCGCCGTCGTCGAGCGCCCTCCGGACCGTGACTGCGATGCTGCTCGGGGCGCGCCAGCCCATCGGCTTCACGCCGGCCAGGTGAGCCTCGGTGAATCCGGTTCCCTCAAGTTCGGCCTTGCTGAGCACCGGCACGGACAGGCCGAGGAACGGCGGGCAGGCCTGCACCTGCCGGGGC
Source organism: Actinomycetota bacterium (assembly GCA_046091825.1). GTDB lineage: Bacteria > Actinomycetota > Acidimicrobiia > Acidimicrobiales > Ilumatobacteraceae > UBA2093. Next base: position 8,327 of record JBJTCK010000001.1, read on the forward strand.
GGGAACCTCCTGCGCAGGTCGCCGTTCTCGTCCCCCCAGCGGAGCGTGTTCATCACCGTCCCGCCCATGTCCATGCGGTACCCGATGAGGCCGTGCTCGCCCGGGGTGAGGCCGGTGGTGATGGAAGTAAGAGCCGTGGCAGTGGTGGAGGGCGCGACGGAGGTGATCGCACCACCCGACATCGCGGCGAGCACGGGCGCGACATGCGTTCGTTCCTGCAGTTGGTTCCAGCCGAGCCCGTCGATGACGAGCATCACGACCCGCCCGGCCCCGGCGAGCGCGTCGGGCATCCAGGACTGCATGCGGGCGGAACCTGCGGGACCGCACAACACGGGGATGATGTCAGGCAGGGAGCCTGCGCCGTACCGGGGCAGCACGGGCGATGGGTGGCTCATGCCCACAGTCCAGCACCTACGATGGGGGCGTGCGAGTGTCCACCAGGGGTGATTATGCGTGCCGGGCACTCCTGTCGCTCTCTCTGCATGCAGAATCGGGTGGCCCCACGTCCGTGCGGGACATCGCCGAGCGGACCGGCCTTCCCCAGCCCTATCTGGAGCAGATCCTCCTGGCACTGAAGGGCGCGGGCCTCGTGCGCTCGAAGCGCGGCGTGGGTGGTGGCTACGTGCTCGCCAAGGCTCCCGCCGAGATCAGGCTCTCTGACATCATCTCCGCAGTGGACGGCCCCATCACCGTGGGTGACTTCGGCCAGCCCCACCAGGACGGCTCGTGCGACCACGAGGGCCAGTGCGTGCTGCTCGCCATCTGGGACATCGCCGGCCGGCACATGCGAGAGCACCTGGACACCTACACGCTCGAGACCATCGCCAGGGCCGCGACGGGTGCCGGTGAGTGGCCGAGCGCCAGCTTCCACCACCACGACCACTGAGACTCAGTCCCCTGCCGCGCGCTCGCAGGACGACACGATCGTCGCCATGTCGGCAGGAACCGGCGCCTCGAACTCCATCACCTCGCCGCTGACCGGGTGCACGAAACCCAGTCGCGCCGCGTGGAGGAGAGGACGCGGCGCACGCAGCGACGACCGCGCACCGCCGTACGCGGCATCGCCCACGACCGCGTGGCCGACCGCCGCAAGGTGGACCCTGATCTGGTGTGTCCGGCCGGTCTCCAGCCTGCACCGCACGAATGACAGGTCGACCGGGCCCGTGAAGAACTCGATCACCTCGAAGTGAGTGCGGGCCCACTTGCCGGAGCGCACCACCGCCATCTTCATGGGATCTCGCGGGTCGCGCCCGATGTCGGCGTCGATGACCCCCGAGACGGAGTCGAAATGCCCCCAGGCGAGGGCAAGGTACTCACGCCGGACGGAATGGTCCGACATCGCTTCCACGAGGGCGTCGTAGGCGACCTGGGTGCGCGCCACGACCATCAGGCCGCTCGTGCCGGCATCGAGACGGTGCACGATGCCCGGGCGCAGCGGCTGGCCCACCGTGGCGATGTCCGGGTACCGGGCGAGGAGACCGTTCACCAACGTGCCGGTGCCGTGCCCGGCAGCAGGATGGACCACGAGACCGACGGGCTTGTTGATCACGATGACGTCCCCATCCTCGTGCACCACAGGGACGACGATGGAGGGGTCGGCCTGCGGGAACTGCTCCTCCGGGATGCGCGACAGGTCGACGCCGACTGTCTGTCCCTCCGCCAGCCGCACCTTGCCGCTCGGCGCGGGGACGCCGTCGACGCTCGCGCCGCCGGCCTCGATCAGCATCCTCGCCTCGGACCGGGAGATGTCGGCGATCAACGCGACGATCCGGTCGAGCCTCTCCCCGTCGAGTGCCGTCGGTATCGACTCCTCGACGATCACGGGGCGTCACCACCGGACAGTTGCCCGGCCTCTGCCGTGCCGCCGTCGACCGCCGGCTCCCGTGCGCGGAGTGCCCCGAGAATCACGAGGATGCCGCCGACGGTGATGGCAGAGTCGGCCACGTTGAACACGGGCCACCACTGGAGGTCAATGAAATCGACCACGGAGCCGCGGAACCAGGCGTCGCCGCGGAAGAGCCGGTCGATGACGTTTCCCGCCGCCCCGGCCGCCACGAGGGACATCCCGAACGCCGATGACACGCTGTCGGCCCTGCGCAGGGACGCGAGGATGAACACGATCGCGAGGGTGGCGATGATCCCGATGAACGGGCCAAGTCCGGTGGCCTTGGAGAAGGCCATGCCGCTGTTGAACCCCAGTGCGAACTGCAGTGTCCAGACGACGTGGATCGTGCGGCCGTCATCGAGGGCGTTGACCGCCCACGTCTTCGTGACCTGGTCGATCGCCACGACAGCGACGCCTGCCGGCAGCAGCCACCGCCTCACCCGCTGCATGAATACCCCGCCTAGCGGCGGCCGAACCCGCCTGCGAGTTCCGTGACGAGCTGCGTCGCCTCCGGCATTGCCTTCAGGCGCTCCTTCGGAATCGGCAGGCCGGAGATGACCGAGTAGCCGTACTCACCGGTCTTCATCCGCTCGAGAGCCGCGTCGATCTCCTCGATCGACTGACGGGCGGAGGCAGACAGGACCAGGTCCTGCTCGCGCTCGACGACGA
>JBJTCK010000002.1:0-18417 GCA_046091825.1 Actinomycetota bacterium
TCGAGAAGTACGGCGCGCACAGGAGTGCGCGGCCCATCTCCTCGAGAACGACGCCGAGCTCGATGAACGAGTAGCCCTGGCCGCCGAACTCCTCGGGGATCGCGATGCCCTGCAGCGCCATCTCCGAGCCCATCTGGTTCCAGACTGCGGCGTCGTAGCCGTTCGCTGTCTCCATCTGCTCACGAACTGCCTCTTCGGCCGACTTGTTCTCGAGGAACGAGCGCACCATCTTGCGGAGTTCTTCCTGCTCTTCACTAAATGCAAAATTCATGGACTTGAGTCTGCTGACGGCCGGACCCACCGGGCAACTCGGGTTGTGTACATATGTGTACACACGCCAGTAGTCTTGCGGTCATGGCATCTGTCGGCATCCGCGAGTTCCGGGCGGCCCTCGCCACGTACCTGCGCAGGGCCGCATCCGGGGAGCGGATCATCGTGACCTCGGCAGGTGCGCCCGCCGCCCAGCTCGGCCCGCTGACGGGCGACGATTCGGGGCAGTCGCTTGCCGACCTCGTCGCACTCGGACGGGTGGAACCCCCGCGGAGGCGGGGGGACTTCGTCCCGCCGGAACCGCTCACGCTCTATGCCGGCACCCGCATCGACCGTGCGTTGTCAGAGGTGCGGCGGTGACGGTCGTGCTCGATGCCTCTGCGCTGCTCGCCCTCCACGTGGATGCACCCGCGCGACGGACGGTGCTGGACGCCATGGAGTCTGACACGTCGTGGTGCGCGTGCGCGGTGGCACTGCCTGAGGCAGTCGTGGCCGCGGCCCGTCTCACCGACGAGCCAGTGCTCGTGCGCGTGCTGGAGGACATGGTCCGCCACACGTGGGACTTCCTCCACGTGGTCCCCACGGACCGCGCCCTCCTGGACGAGGCGGCAGTGCTCGCCGGCAGCCAGCCGCTCGGCGTGTCGTCCGCGCTGCATCTCGCGGCGGCGGCCCGCCTGCCCAGGCCCGTCCGTTTCGTTACTTTCGACCCGGCGCAGATCCCTGTCGCACTGTCGCTCGGGTTCGATGTCGTGTCAGGATGAGCAGATGGCGAGCACGCCCGGCACCCTCCATTATTTCGACAACGACCTCCAGGTGCACAAGCTGGTCGTCGGCCCGTACGACAACAACGTGTTCGTGGTGCGGTGCGTGCACACAGGCCAGGCCGTCCTGATCGACGCGGCGAACGAGCACGAGAAGCTGCTGGAACTGTGCACGGCGCTCGGGGTCACGCGCGTGCTGGAGACCCACGGCCACCACGACCACATCCAGGCGGTCCCCGCCATGCGCGAGGCCGGCTACGAGGTCGCCGTCACGGCCGACGACGCGCAGATGCTGAAGGACGTGGGCTACGACGTGTTCATCGAGCACGGCCAGGTCATCGAGGTCGGGCGCCTCCGGCTGGAGGCGATCCACAACCCCGGCCACACGCCGGGCTCCGTGAGCTTCAAGGTGCACGGCGCACCGCTCCTGTTCTCCGGCGACACCCTCTTCCCCGGCGGGCCAGGTGCCACCCACTTCCCCGGCGGCGACTTCGCCACGATCATCTCCTCGATCGACTCGCGCCTCTTCACGTTCCCCGGCGACACCTTGGTGCTGCCCGGCCACGGGGCGGACACCACGATCGCCACCGAGCGCCCGCACCTGCAGGAATGGGTCGACCGTGGCTGGTGAGGCCTCGGCCCGCACCGGCGGGATGGCACCCGCGCAGCTCCCGTCACCTCAGTCCACCGCACACGTGCGGGACGACGGCCGGCTCTCGCCCGCCGACCGCGAACGACTGCGGCGCATCCCCTCGTGGCGCAACGCACTCTCCGTGCTCTCCACCTACGCACAGACAATCGGGATCATCGTTGCCGCCGTGCGCATCGACAACTTCTTCGTGTGGGTCGTGGCATTCCTGCTGATGGGCCGCGCGCATGCCCAGTTCGCGTCCCTCATGCACGAGACCGCGCACCGGCTGCTGTTCTCGCACAAAGGGGCGAACGACTGGGTCGGGATGTGGCTGCTCGGGTACCCGCAGCTGACCAGCACGCAGGCGTACCGCCGGGTGCACATGGCGCACCACCGCCGTGAGTTCGGCCCGGACGAGCCGGACGTGCCCCTGTACGCGAGCTACCCGGTCAGCCGCGCCAGCCTGCGCCGCAAGCTCGTGCGCGACGCCACAGGGCGCACCGGGTGGCGCCTGCTGCGCGGGCAGATGCGCAACCTGCGCTCGCCCGACCCGCGCGTGCGCAACACGCTCGTCCGGATGCTCTGCGTGCAGGTTGTGCTGGCTGCGGTGTCGTGTCTGCTCGGTCACCCCTTCGTGTACCTCCTGCTGTGGGTGCTGCCGTACCTCACCGTGTGGAGGGTCATCAACAGGCTGCGCTCCATCGCAGAGCACGGCGGGATGCGCGAGGACGACGACCGCAGATTCACGACCCACTCGGTGGCCCAGCACCCGCTCGCCATGTTCTTCCTGGTGCCGTTCAAGATCGGATACCACATGGCCCACCACGTGGATGCCGGCGTGCCCTTCCGCCACCTGCCCGAGTACCACCGCCTGCTCCACGAGGCGAACTACCTGGACGACAGCATCGAGTACCCCTCGTACCGTGCCCTGTGGCACGCCCTCGCCCCCGCCTGAAATTCCACTACGCCCATAGTGGTAATCCCGGGGGCTCCCTAGACTTCGGGGCTGTGAGCGAACTCTTCCGCGCAGCAGGACTGCACGCCAGGCCAGTCACAGACGACGAGCAGGCCCCCGAGGACATCCTCCGCGGCCTCTCCCTCACCGTGAATGCCGGCGAGGTCCACGCGATCATGGGCCCGAACGGGTGCGGCAAGTCCACCCTCGCCAGCACGCTCCTCGCATCTCCCGAGTACGAGGTCACGGAGGGCGACATCTTCTACAAGGGCGAGAACATCACCGACTGGACCACCGACGTGCGGGCCAAGGCCGGCATGTTCCTCGCCTTCCAGTACCCCCAGGAGATCGCCGGTGTCTCGGTGATCCAGTTCCTCCGCCAGGCACTCTCGGCACGCAAGGGCATCGACCTCTCCGTGCTGGAGCTGCGCCTCTCGGCGATGGACTGGATGAAGCGCCTCGGCATGGACTCCTCCTTCGTGGACCGCTACCTGAACGAGGGCTTCTCCGGCGGTGAGAAGAAGCGCAACGAGATCATGCAGATGGCCCTGCTGGAGCCCGATTTCGCGGTGCTCGACGAGACCGACAGCGGGCTCGACATCGACGCACTGCGCATCGTGGCCAAGGGCATCCGCGAGGTCCGCGCCGATCGCCCGGACCTCGGCATCCTCCTCATCACCCACTACCAGCGCCTGCTCGACGAGCTGCAGCCGGACTTCGTGCACATCATGGTGGACGGACGCATCGTGAAGTCGGGCGGCATGGAGGTCGCCGCTGAGCTCGAGAAGAACGGCTACGAGGCCTACAGGTCCTGACATGGGCTTCGACGTCGAGAAGGTCCGTGCGGACTTCCCCATCCTCGCCGAGAGGATCAACGGCAAGCCGCTCGTCTACCTCGACTCCGCGAACACCTCGCAGAAGCCGCATGCCGTCATCGACGCGATGACGTCCTTCATGGAGCACGGCTACGGACCCACCAACCGCAGCGCGTACCACCTGGCCGCCGAGGCGACGGATCGGTTCGAGGCGACCCGCGCGAAACTCGCCCGGTTCGTCAACGCGCGCTCGTCCAGCGAGATCGTCTTCACCAAGAACGCCACGGAGGCGCTCAACCTCGTGGCACGCAGCTGGGGCGGGGCGAACCTCGGCCCCGGCGATGCGGTCGTGCTCACCCACATGGAGCACCACGCGAACATCGTGCCGTGGCAGATACTCGCCGCCGAGAAGGGATTCGAGATCCGCTGGGTCCCGCTCACGGCGGACGGCCTTCTCGACACCTCCGGGCTCGACCGCCTGCTCGACGGGGCCGCCGCGTTCTCGTTCACGGCCATGTCGAACGTGCTCGGCACGATCAACCCCGTGACGAACCTCGTCGCTGCGGCGCACCGGGCAGGCGCGGTGGCCATCGTGGACGGCTGCCAGTCCGTGCCGCACATGCCCACCGACGTGCAGGCATGGGACGCCGATTTCGTCACGTTCAGCAGCCACAAGATGGTCGGGCCCTCCGGCGTCGGGATCCTCTGGGCACGCGAGGAGATTCTCGAGGCCATGCCGCCGTTCCTCGGCGGGGGCAACATGATCAGCGACGTGCGCACGGAGGGCTTCACCTGCGCGGAGCTGCCGGCCAAGTTCGAGGCGGGCACGCAGGCCATCGTGGAGGTCGTGGGGCTGGGGGCCGCCGTCGACTACCTGACATCCCTCGGCATGGAGAACGTGCGCGCCCACGAGCGCGACCTCACGGTGCACGCGCTCTCCGCCCTTGAGGGCCGTTTCGGCGATGACATCGTGATCCACGGCAGCCGCGACCCGGAGTCCCGCGGTGCCACCATCAGCTTCGCGTACCGCGACGTGCACCCCCACGACGTCAGCCAGGTGCTGGACCAGCACAACGTGTGCGTGCGCGCCGGCCACCACTGCGCCAAGCCGTTGATGCGCCTGCTGGGCGCCAATGCCACCGTGCGCGCCAGCTTCTACCTGTACAACACCCCCGCCGAGGCGGACGTCCTGTGCGACGCGCTGGCCGAGGCGGGCGACTTCTTCTCCCCCTAACCTGACAGACACCCGCCCGACAGGAAGCACGCCATGCCCGGACTCGAAGACCTCTACCGCGAGATCATCCTCGACCACTACAAGAACCCGCGCAACCGCGGCGAGCTGCCGCCGCCGGCAGTGCGCACGGAGGGCCACAACCCACTGTGCGGCGACGAGATCGAGGTGTACCTGCAGGTCGAGGACGGCACCGTCACCGACGTGAGGATCGGCGGCCAGGGATGCTCCATCAGCCAGAGCTCGGCCTCCATGATGAGCGCCGCGGTGAAGGGCAAGAAGGTCCAGGACGTGCGCGCGCTCGTCAGCCGGTTCAAGAACATGATGTCGATCGAGGAGGGCGAGCCGGACGCATCGGTCTCCCTCGGCGACCTCGAGGCCCTGCAGGGAGTCGTGAAGTTCCCCGTCCGCATCAAGTGCGCTGTCCTCGCATGGAACACCCTCGCCGAGGGCCTCGACGCCGCGGGCGCCTGACCTCCACCACGCGGGCCGCCCCCGCAATTAGCCTGCCTCCTTGATGAGCCGTCCCTCCCGACTCCTCCGCGTCTCTCTCGCCGCCGTCGCACTCTGTTCTGCGGCGCCCTCCGGCGTCCGTGCATCCTCCGGGGGCGCACCACCGGTCACCGTCCCCTCCGCCAACGACTCTGCCGGCGGTCCCGCCGTGGGTGACCAGAAGGAACGCGTCGTGGAGCCCGAGATGGTCCGGGCCAACGTGAGCATCGGATCCGTGGTCGTCTCCATCGAGGAACAGCGCGCCTTCGTGTACTCGCGCAGCCGCCGCCTCATCACCTCCCTGCCGATCTCGACCGGCCTCGGCGACACCACCCCCACCGGCTCGTTCAGGGTGTTCTCGAAGTCCGCCCAGGCGTACTACACCCCGGCGCCGAACGAGCGCATGAAGTGGATGGTGCGCTTCACCAAGGGGCGCGGCGGCGACAACATCGGGTTCCACGGCATCCCTTACAAGGTCACGGCGGCCGGTGACGTGCCGTTCCACACCCCCGTCGGGCTCGCCCCGTCATCGCACGGGTGCGTCCGCATGCGGGTGCGCGATGCCAGGTGGCTGTTCGACAACATCACGATCGGCACGCCGGTGCGGGTCGTGCGGTCGCGCGGCAACTGAACGCCTACACTTCGCCCAGGAAGCACACCAGGGGGGTACCCGATGGCACGGGCAACGTTCAAGTCGTTCCAGGAATCGACCAAGGAGGAGTGGGCGGACATCATGGTCTGCCTGCAGGAGACCCAGTCCCACGTGGCTGACCGCGTGCTGGAGCAGCTGCGGATGCTCGAGTCCGACTTCGGCGGCTTTCCCGTGAACAGGTTGGAGCACTGCCTTCAGACGGCCAGCCGTGCGGAGCGCGACGGCCGCGACGACGAGTACGTGCTGTGCGCGCTCCTCCACGACATCGGCGACAACCTGGCGCCGTTCAACCACCCCGACATCGCCGCCGGGATCGTGAAGCCGATCGTGTCGGAGAAGAACTGGTGGATGACGAAACACCACGGGATCTTCCAGGGGTACTACTTCTGGCACCACATCGGCCTCGACCGCAACGCCCGTGACGCGCACGCGGACTCGCCGTTCTACGGCTACACCGAGGAGTTCTGCGCGCTGTACGACTCGGTCGCGTTCGACACCGACTACCAGAGCTTCGACCTGGCCCACTACGAGCCGCTCGTCCGCGAGGCGTTCATGCCGAAGATGCGCTGACCCCGCCGAATGGCGTGTGTTCCGCTGCCCCCCGGGGAAGGGAACTAGGTTCGGCGACGAACCGGAGGTCACCATGAAAATCACGCTTCTCGGCACCGGCAGCCCGCTGCCCAGCCCCACCTGCGCGGGCCCGTCGACGCTGGTGCAGGCCGGCGGGCAGAACATCATGGTGGACGCCGGGCGCGGTGTCATCATGCGCATGGTCGCGGCAGGCTGCCCCCCGCCGTTCCTCTCGGCCGTGCTCCTCACCCACCTCCACAGCGACCACATCTGCGACCTGAACGACATCATCACCACGCGCTGGATCTCGCTGCCCGCGGCCACGCCGCTCGACGTCTACGGCCCGGCGGGCACGAAGAAGATGGTCGACGGCCTGGTCGACATGCTCACCCTCGACGAGGGGTACCGGCTCGACCACCACGATGACCTCCGCGCGGGCATCGGGATGAAGGTGAACGTGATCGAGGTCTAGGCCGGGGAGTCGTTCGTGCTGGGTGACGTGAAGGTCTCTGTGCACCGCACGGACCACCGCCCCGTCGCCCCCACCGTCGGGTACAGGTTCGAGCATGACGGGACGGTCGCCGCGCTCGCAGGCGACACCGTGCCCTGTGCCGAACTGGACGAGATGTGCCGCGGTGCGGACTTCTACGTGCAGACCGTGGTGCGCGAGGACCTCGTGCGCCAGTTCGCCCCGCTCATCCCCACCGGGGACCGGTTCCTCGACATCCTCGACTACCACTCCACGGTGCAGCAGGCGGCGCAGACCGCCGCACGCGCGGGCGTGGGGACGCTCGTGCTCACGCACTTCGTGCCGGCGATCCAGCCCGGCCAGGAGACGGAGTGGCACGCGATGGCAGCGGAGCACTTTGGCGGCGAGATCGTGGTCGGCCCCGATCTCACGTCCGTGGAGAAGTAGCGAACCTCGCCGAGGTCGCCAGCCACACACCTGCGAGCGCGGTGCACAGTCCCGTGACAGCAAGGATGCCGAGCGACTCCGAGAACAGTACGGCTGCCTCCACGGAACTGAGCGCGGGCGTGAGGAAGAAGAGACTGCTGACTTCTGCCGCGGCCTGCCGGCGCAGCAGCCACAGCATCACCAGGATCGCGGCGATCGACAGCACGCCCACTGCCCACGCCATCGACCACCATGTGCGGGCGGTGCTGCCGAACCGCCAGCCCTCGCCGATGAGGGCGACGGAGCCGAGGACGGCGGTGGTGGACACGTACTGCCACGCCGTGCCCGCCAGCAGCGGCGTGCCCCGTCCGCCCCTGCGCTGCAGCAGCGTTCCCGTGCTCATGCCGAGGACCGCCACGACCATCGCGAGCAGCGCGTTCGCGGGAATGCCGTCACCTGCGCCCCCGCGCTCCACGACCACCGCAACGACCCCTGCACAACCGAGGACAATCCCCGCCGCGCGGGCCCTGTTCAGCACCTCGCCCAGGAACGCACGGCCGAGCGCGGCCGTCATCACTGGGTGCAGTGCCGCGAGCAGCGCGGTGACTCCGGACGGCATGCCGTGCTCGATCGCATAGAACACCCCGCCCAGGTACATGGCGTGCATCCCCAGGCCGACGACGAGCATCGCGGAACGCTGGTCCGCGCTGACAGGTGCCTCGCGGACCGCGCGCGCCAGCACGAACAGCACCACCGCGGCGATCGCGGTGCGGACCGTGAGGAACGTGAACGCCCCCGAGTCCCGGGTGGCGTACCGTGCGACGATGAAGCCCGTGCTCCACAGGAGTACGAAGACGGCCGGCGCGCCCCGCCGCATCACTTGATGTAGGCGCGGAAGGTGATTTCCATCAGCGTCTTCCACGCCTCCACCGGCGACCGTCTGTCGTCGAGGTCACGGATGACGCGGCCGAACGTGTTGGCCTGGATGAACGATGCCGCCTCCCGGGGTTCGACCCCGTCCACGAGCAGGCCCAGGTCCACCCACCGCTGAAAGGCCGCCGCGAGCCTGTCGTTGATCTCCGTCTGCATCACGGCGAGGCGGCGCTCGAGGCTGCTGCGGTAGTGGCTGGCCGCAAGCACCATGACCCTGTTCCAGCGCGTGGACTCGGACTGGAGCGAGATGGCGTCCACAAGGGGGCGCACCACGGAACGCGCCTGCTCGATGGTGGTCACCGTGTCCATGGCCTCGACCGTGCGGTCGATGTTGCCGACCACCTCACGGAAGAAGATCTCCAGGCTCGCGACCTCCACGAGACCATCCCTGTCGGTGAAGTGGAGGTACAGCGAACTGCGCGAGATGCCGGTCTTCTCGATGATCTGCTCGATGCGGAACCCGCGCTCGCCGTTCTCCAGGAGACACTCGACCGATGCCTCGAGCACGGCATCAAGGTCTGGTTCCCGGCGCGGTGCGCGCTGCCGGGGTGCGTTCTTCTTGGCGGCCACGCATCAAGTGTAGGAGTGAGCCCGCCCGCGGCCGATGACCGCGGGACCGTCGTCACTTCACTTCATGCCGAGGATCCGGCCGAGCTTCGCGCGGCGGCCGGACCGGGAGGTGGGAATGCCCGTGGCCCTGGCGAACCTGCGCTTGGCCGAGGTGACGCCGAGGGCGCGCTTCCAGGAGAACGTGAGACCGGGACCCAACTTCATGGCGTCACCGTACTCGCTAGCCTTCGCCTCCCCGTCGAACCGGGACACCCCAGCCCATGCACACAGACATCCCCCACACCCTGAGACCCCTCGTCCCCGCAGACTTTCCTGCCGTCTCGCGCCTGAAGAACGACATCAACACCGCGGCCGGTCTGCTACTGGTGAGCACCGTCGAGGAGGTGACGGAGGAATTCTCCCCTCCCTATGTCGACCCCTCCACCGACACCGTGTGCGTGGAGTCCGGGGGCGACATCGTCGGGTATGCCCACACCGTGTTCCTGGACTCAGAGGAGAAGGAACTCCGTTGCTACGTGTTCGGTGGCGTGCATCCCTCGGTGCGCGGCACGGGCATCGGCTCGGCGATGCTCACGTGGGGCATCGGACGCGCCCGCCGGCAACTCTCCGCGAACCCCCTCGGGCTTCCGGTGGCCGTTCGCGCGGCCTCGCTCGACGGTGACGCGGAATCCGCGGGGCTCCTCGCGGCCCACGGGTTCGTGCCCGAGCGGTGGTTCAACGACCTCCACCGTGCCCTGGACGATCCGCCCGCCGTCCCCGCCACTGAGGGTTTCACTGTCGTGCCGTGGGATCCATCGCGCAACGAGGAGCTGCGCCGGGTGAAGAATTCTGCGTTCCGAGACCACTGGGGCTCCACCCCGACCTCCACAGAAGGGTGGGACCAGTTGACGTCGGGTTTCGGTGCGCGCACGGACCTTTCCTTCATGGCGCTTGACGGGCAGGGGCATGTCGTCGGCCTCGTGCTGACCCATCGCTACCCTGACGACGACGTGGTCATCGGCGGCCGTTACGGGTGGATCGACAAGGTCGCCACGCTCGCGGAATGGCGGGGACACGGCGTCGCGCGCGCGATGATCGCCACGGCACTCGCCGCCTACTCACGCGAGGGCCTGACGCACGCGGCGATGGACGTGGACACCGACAACCCGACAGGTGCGTTCGGGCTCTACACCGCGATGGGCTTCGTGCCGTTGCGCGGTTCCGTGGACTACAGGCTGGCTGACCCGCCCGTGGTGCACTGACTAGACGAAGCGGGCGAACTGGTCGAAAGGCATCCGTTCCGACCGCAGCGTATTCACGGCCGCCGACGCATCGACGTGGCCGATCGCCACGCCGCAGAACAGCATCTCGTTCTCCGGGGCCCCGCAGAACGTGCTGACCGCCTTGTGCTGCAGTGACCAGAACTCCTGCGGGCACGTGCCGAGCCCCCGCTCCACCGCCAGCAGCATCAGCGTCTGCAGGTACATGCCGAGGTCGCTCCACTGGGGCAGGCCCATGTTGCGCTCCACGAAGCAGAACACCGCGGCGGGCGCACCGAAGAAGTCCAGGTTCTTGCCCATCTGGGCGAGACGTGCGGCCTTGTCGTCACGTGGGATGCCGAGCTTGGCGTACATCTGCTCGCCGATGGCGAACCGGTTCGAGCGGTAGGGCTCCTGGAGATCAGGCGGGTACATGTCGTACTCGGGAGCCTCCACCGGGGGCTTCGTGGCCAGGTACTCGCGGAAACGGCGCGTGCCGTCGGCATCCAGCACATAGATCCTCCACGGCTGCACGTTCCCGCCGCTCGGCGCGCGGGCGGCATCCTCCACCAGGCCGCGCAGCACCGAAGGGTCCACCGGGGTGTCCAGGAAGTCACGCACGGACATGCGCGTGTTCACGGCGTTAATCACGTTCATGCCGCGAGGGTAGCGACCCTGACCCGTGGCCTCCCCACCGGGCGCGTGCTCCTCAACGTGGACCTCGAGCCCGGGGGCACGGCCGACTAACCCGCGAACGACACCTCGGCGGCAGTCAATGTGCCTGCCGTGCGCCCGGGCACCGCGTGCCAGCGCCAGTACCTGTTCGTGAGGTCGATGATCGATGTCGCGGGGATCTCTGCCGACATGTCCTCGGTGGTGTGGGCATCACTCACGAGCAGGGCGTCGTACCCGCGGGCGATCGCACCGTGCAGGGTGGAACGGATGCACCACTCGGTCTGCGCACCGGCAATGACCAACCGACCCGCACCGAGCGCCGCGAGATGATCGCCGAGCGACGTCTCCTCAAAGGAGTCGTTGTACGACTTGTCCACCACGGGCTCTCCGTCGGCCACCCCGAGGCCGTCGACAAGCTGCCACTCCGCGGAACCGTGCACCAGTTCCTCATCGTTGTGCTGAACCCAGACGACAGGCACCCCGGCCGTGCGTGCCCTGGCCACGAGCACCGAGATATTCGAGATGACGGCGTCACGGTTGTGGGCGTTCGACACGACACCGTTCTGCATGTCAATCACCACGAGTGCCGTGTTCGGGCGGTCGCTCAATGTGGTCATGCGGCAAACCTATCGGCGGTGTGTCACCACACGACGGGACGGGTGGCGCCGACGGCGCGGCCCTCTGCGCGCACGCCGCGCGGCACGAGCTCACCCGCAAGTTCCCTCCACAGCGCCTTCAGCCTGTAGTGCGGCACCCGCGGATAGAGGTGGTGCATCGCGTGGTGGTCATGGCCGCGGATCAACAGGCCGGAACCGCGGAACACCGCGACACGCGTGTGCCTGTACCTGCTGGTCTCGTTCGCAGGGTGGTGCGGGTACCACGCGAAGATGAACATCAACCACATCAGCTGGAAACGGGCCGGCAGCCACCACAGCATCAATGCCTGAATGCCGTGCCCCGTCGCGAAACAGGCGACAAGCACGACGGTCGTCAGCAACCAGAAGCGGACCTGGGACTGTCCCTCCTTCTTGTCGCCGTCACGGCCGGAGAGGATCTTCTTGAAGGACGCCGGCAACAGGACCCGGGTGAACTGGAGCAGCGCGAAGAACGGAAGGAACGCGTACAGCATGGTCATTCCGTAGAACTTGACAGGCAGCTCGCGCAGTCGGCCATCGGTGAAGTGGTCGGGGTCGCGGTCGGGGTCATTCGTGTACGCATGATGGCGCATGTGGCTGCCGCGGTGGGAGGAGAAGTTGATGCCCGTCGGTACCGAGCAGAGCACCCCGATTAGTTCCTCCACCTGTCGTCCGGTGGAGACTTTCCCCCAGATGTTCCTGTGGGCCGCCTCGTGCATGGGCATGTAGAACGTGGAGGCGAACACCGAATTGAGAACCAGCCCCGCCCAGAGAGGCACCGAACCGTTCACGCCCGCAACGATGACCGCCACCCAGCACACCGTGAACACCATGAACGTGACGACGATGCGCCACTGGATCCCGCCCCAGTACCTCGCGGCAACAGCGTTCTCCGCCCTCACGGCCTCCCGTCGTGCAGTTGCACCGTCAGCTACCGAATCGGATGCCTGCGCGACGAGGAGGTCATCGAGTGCCTCGGGTTCCGGCGTGATTGATTCCATGGGCTGAACGTACTGCCGGGGCCCGTCGGGCACGTGAACCGACTCCAGTCTCGGGATCTCGCGCCCTGCGCCTGATCCCTGCGGCGGTCACTCGCCCGTCTTCCCGTCCGCGGCTTCCCGCAGGATGTCCGCGTGGCCGTTGTGCCGTGCGTACTCCTCGATCATGTGCACCACGATCCACCGCAGGCTCGGCGCCTCTCCGCTGTCCCACGACCGTCTGGCTGGTTGGGCGAGGTCACCCGAGGAGAGCGCGTCGGCGACGTCAGTCTGGGACTTCTCGCACGCCTGCGCCCAACGCGAACGCACATCGTCCGGGTTCATCCGTACCGCCTCGTTCCATTCCCAGTTGGGGTCGGCCTTGAAATCCACCTGCGCCCACGTCGCGGCGCGGTCCCGGTTGTGGAGGAAGTACGAGAACCAGTGGTCCTCCACCCACGCCATGTGGTTCAACAGTCCGGCGAGCGTCATGGATGACCTCGCGGTCCGCAGGCGCATCCCCGCCGCGTCCAGATTGCGCGTCTTCCACTCCAGCGTGGCGCGCTGGTAATCGAGAAACCCGAGGAGCGTCTCGACCTCATCGACATTCGGCTCGGGCTCCGGCCGCCCGTGGTCGTCAAAGATCGTCACGGGGCGACGCTATCCCCCGGCACCCTGCCGAGCCGGGGTGATCCGCATCACTGCGCATCTGTCCTCACCGAAGGTCCGCAGGCCGATGTGCTCGAACCCCATCCGCTCGTAGAACTTGATCGCACGGGTGTTCGACTCCAACGGGTCGATGAACACGACCGGTGCTCCGTGCATCCCGAAACAGCGCGCCAGAGCACCCTCCATCATCTGCCTCCCGAGGCCGCGGGAACGGTGTCGTTCCTCGCCGATCCAGATGTCGATGGCCCATGCCCCGTGATCCGTGACCTCGCCCCAGTAGTGGGTCTCCTCGCGGGCCGCGTCGATGAGCACGACTACACCGACGGGCTCTCCTCCGGCCTCGCCGATGAGGATCTCCCGCCACTCGACGTCCCTCGGCACCTCCGTGACCCAGTCGAATTTGTCATCATACCCGCCGGAGCTCGCCACGTCCGGGTCAGCATCCCACTGTTCCAGGAGAGCGACGTCCGCGGGCACTGCACGCCGGAGGGTGACGGTCGGTCCGTGCGCACGTGCATCACTCACACCGTCATTCTCCCATCGCAGCGGAGGCACACCCGTGAATTCCGGACAGACCGCTGCGGCGGCATGGCTACCGTGTCGTCATGGGCAGTGTCACGTTGAGGGATCTCACATCGTCCGACGCTTCATGGATCGCCGAGGCCTGCACTGATTCCGAGATCCTCCGCTGGACCCTCGTTCCGCGCCCGTACACGCGTGCCCATGCGGAGCAATTCGTCAATTACCGGGCCGGGGAACTGTGCGTCTGGGTCATCGACGACGGGACACCCGGGCGGGGTGCCGGAGTCATCAGCATCCACCGTGTCGACGCGGCAACTGGCGCCGCCAACATCGGCTACTGGGTCGCACCGTGGGCACGCCGGCGCGGTTTGGCGGCTGCGGCGGTGCGCGAGCTGGTGCGGATCGCGACCGCGGCAGGGACGGCGACGGCATTCAGCGCCCTGATTGCCGAGACGAACTCCGCGTCCCGCCGGGTCGCGGAGTCAGCGGGCTTCGCGTTGGCCCCGCCGGACGACATCCCGGAGACATGCCCCGATGGCGAGTGCCAGGTGACGGCACTGCGATACGTGCTGCGCACCGGGGGCTGACCGTCGGCATTCGCCGGTACAGGCGCGTTCACCCGCGGCGGATCAGGCAGAACTCGTTGCCTTCGGGGTCCAGCATCACCTGGAACCACCCCGTGGACTCGGCCACCGTCCCTCCCTGCATGCGCGCGCCCGCACGCACCGCCGCGACGGCCGCGACGTCGATGCTGTCGACCTCGATGTCAAGATGCACACGGTTCTTCGCCGTCTTGCCCGCGGGAACCTTCTGGAAGCCGACATTGCCGATGCCGGGCACGTCCCGCAGTGCCACCCAGTCGTCGGCCACCGTTCTGAGGTCAATCTCACCGCCGACGATCCCCATCCAGAAGCCCGCGAGGCCCGCGGGGTCGGCGCAGTCGAAGGTCACCGCCAGGACTCTCCCGATGCTCACCCAGCCGAACCTAGCGAAAACTGGCCGCAGTAATCTCGACCCGTGGCCGGCAACGACGGGAACAGGAAGCGGCACTTTCCCGCGATCGAGAAGAAACACGGCGGCCCGGCAGCCAAGTGGGTGAAGGCCGTGCAGGACATGGACGGGGCGAAGTACGCCGAGCAGGTGGCCTTCCTGCGCGAGAACCACGGGTTCAGCCAGGCACATGCAAACGCGGTGGTCATGTATGCACGCGGGTCGGTGTCTTCGCGGCGCCACGACACGCCCGAGGCGTTCCTCGCCGGCATCGACAAGGAGGCAGCCGCCACTGTGCGGGCGGTCTTCGCGGCGGCGACGAAGAAGAACAAGGGACTGGACCTGGTGATCGCATGGAACCAGCCGTGCCTCCGGAAGGGCAAGTCCTACGTGCTCGGCATCTCCGTGTCGAGGCAACACCTCACGCTGAACCCGTTCAGCAAGGACGTGATCGACGCGTTCGCGGCGAAGCTCGCGGACCTCGGCGTGAGCAAGCACACCTTCAAGGTCCCGTACGGGTGGAAACCCGACGCGGCCCTCCTCGACTCACTCGTGAAGGCGCGCCTGGCCGAGATCGGATGACGCCGCCGCACAGGCCCCTCGCGCTCAGTGCGAGGCCTTCGCCCCTTCGGTGCGCCACCACTCGACCGTCGCCGGGATCGATTGCTCGAGTGGCGTGGCATGGTCGCCGAACACGGCCGCATAGGCAGCGTGGTCAATGACGAAGTCCTCCTCGAACTCGTAGAGCATCTCAATCGTCTCCCGGGCCGGCGGGATGAAGAGTCCGGCGAGCGCCAGCTGCACCCGGCCGCGGATGACGGACCGCGGTTCCGTGCCCGCAGCCGCCGCCGTGCGGGCGAGGAACTCCCCGTTGGTCACCGCCGGGGCGTTCGGCACGTGCCATGCCCGGCCGAGCGAACGCTCGTCCAGGGCGAGGCGCACGAGGGCCTCGCCGAAGTCGGCGACGTACGTGTAGGCGTGCAGCGCACCCGGCTTGCCCATCATCTCTGCCTTCCCGCCCTTCAGGAGCGGCAGGAAGAACCGGTCACCCACCGCCGACCCCGCCGCGTACGGACCAAAGAAGTCAGAGGCCCTCCCGGCCGTCGCACGGATGTTGCCGGCGGCGTGCTCGGCCTCAAGCTCTCGCCACATGGCCGTGCGGACCTTCCCCTTCCGCGTCGTCGCAACCATCGGGAGATCCTCGCTCAACGGGCCGTGCACCGGTCCGTACCCGTACAGGTTCTCCACCGCCACGAGGACAGTGGACGAACCGCGCAGGGCGGACACGACGGATGACTGCAGGGGCGGAAACTCCTTCACCCAGCGGTGGTACTCGGGCTGCGACGCCTGGTAGACCGCACCGGCCCCGTTCGTCACGCGCGCCAGCGCCACAGTGTCGCGCGCATCGCACTTCACGGCAGTCGCACCCGGCACCTCAGTGCCAGACCTACTGACGACTACGGCGTCGATGCCGCGCGAGGCGAGCGATTCGACCACCGCCCTCGCGACCGGCCCGGCTCCGAGAACGACGTGCTTGCCCATGATGGAAACCCCTCAGCTGATGTGCTCACCAAAACGCGATGACTGCTCACACTACGGACCAACCGGCCCAAATACAAGAGCAATGCTCTTTTTTGTGGGCAGTGCTCTCTAAACTCGACCACATGAGTGGGGTGCGCGCAAAGGTCAGGGCCGAGACCACGGCGGAGATCAAGCGCCTCGCCCGCCAGCAGATCACCACTGCAGGGCCGGTGAACCTTTCGTTGCGGGCAATCTCGCGCGAGATGGGGACCGCATGCTCCGCGCTGTACCGCTACTTCCCCAGCCGTGACCAATTGCTCACCGAGCTCATCATCGAGAACTACGACGCCCTCGGCACAGCAGTCGAGGCCGCCGATGCCTCGGTCCCGAAGGATGACCTGGCCGGGCGCTGGAGGGCAACGGCACGTGCCCTTCGCACCTGGGCCGTGGAGAACCCGGCCGACTACGGACTCAATTTCGGGACTCCTGTCCCGGGCTACCGCGCACCCGCCGACACGCTCGGCCCCGGCACCAGGTACACGGACGTTCTCCTCGCCCTGCTCGCCGACATCCACGCAGCCGGACATTCGGCAGGAGTCGCGGCACCGCCATCGACAGTCCTGCACAGGCAGTACGGGGCGATCCGCCGGCGCACCGATGCAGCCGTCCCCGACGGCATGCTGCTTGCCGGACTCACCGCGTGGATGGGCATCCTGGGTGCAGTCAGCGCAGAGGTCTTCGGCCACCTGGAGAACATCCTCGACAGGCCCTCGGCCCACTTCGATGCGATGGTCACGATGATCGCGCGCGAACTTCTCGGCCTGCCGGACTGACCGGTATCGGTCACACGGCGGGCAGGGCCTCCCCCACGTCCCAGAGATGGTGCAGGGGGTCGTGGAGCATGTACCTGGCCAGTGACTCCACCGTGAACACCGAACCGTCACTGCGGGTCCCGTGCCTGCCCCACTGGTCACCCGAGACGGTTGAGTACCGCGCGGCGAAGACATCCGCTGCGGCGGTCAGTTCCGATGCCACGACCGGCGGGTCCTGGGCGGCGTAGTCGTCCTCCACCGCCGTGGCGTCCTGGTCCCAGTTCTCGAACTCCGGGCCATCGCCCTCCAGCATCAGCGCGAGGCGTGCGTCCATGATGCGAAAGACGTCACGCACGTGACACGCATACTCGAGCGGGGACCACACACCGGGCCGTGGTCGGTCCCGCACGTCGGTGCGGTCCAGCACGGACACCCAACAGGCCGCGATCTTGCGCACCATTTCCGCGGTCTCTGCAACCACGAACGAGGGTGCATCAAAGCCGCAGTCCCCGCAGGACTTCTCGAGTACCCACGTCCAGTTCTTGTCGTCCGGGACGATCTCTCCAGCCATGTCGTGCCACCGTAGGCGGTAGAGTGGGGATCGAAGGGGAGTATCCCAGCAGGGCAACCTGCCACCGGCGTCGTCAGTACGGCTAGCACACCGGCCCGGTGTAGAGGGAGAGACCTTCGGACCTGCTCACGTCGATCCGAAGGACCCCCACGATGTCGATTCTCATCGCGCACACACCTGCACACACCCGCCCGGCCGGCGACGTCGCCTCCGAACTGGGCGTGGACCCCACTGTCGGTCTCGGCACCGGGGAGGCAGCTGCACGGCTCGCCGCGGACGGGCCGAACATGCTGGCTGAGGCCGCACGGCGGCCGGCACTCCTCCGTTTCGCCGACCAGTTCCGGGACATCCTGATCCTCATCCTTCTCGGGGCGGCCGTCGTCAGTTTCGTCGTCTCCGGCGAGGTGAAGACCCCGGCTGTCGTGCTCGCGGTCGTGCTGCTCAATGCCGTGATCGGGTTCGTGCAGGAACAGAAGGCAGAGGCGTCACTTGAGGCACTGAAGAAGATGCTCGCGTCCAGCACACGCGTGAGACGCGACGGCGGCACTGTCTCCGTGCCGACCCAGGACGTCGTGGCAGACGATGTCGTGCTCACTAGTCGACGCAGAATCAAACAGTAAACGATCAAGCGCGTTTCAGGTCGGTGACCGCTCCCCTGCTGGCCTTCACCAGCACGTGGGGCTCGATCCCGAACACGTCGTTCCACGTTCCCGCGGCCGCCCACACCTCGTCGTACTGCAACAAATCCGGACCAACGAACACGCGCAGTTGAGTGCTGTGGCCAAAGGGAGGCACGCCACGTTTGTGTTTGGAAACTTATTGGCCCAAACCGAACCAGGGCTCGCCAGCCAAGTCGGCTTCGACGAGGGTCCGGTCCTCGGAATCAGCGACAGGGACATCACGCGCAATCGCCAAGTGGTGTCGGGCCTGTTCCGCATTTCCCAAGGCGGCGAATGAACGAGCCAATGCCTCGTGAGCGTAGGCAAGATCAAAGTCCTGCAGTCCGGCTGATTCACACACCGTCAGGCATCT
>JBJTCK010000003.1:0-21774 GCA_046091825.1 Actinomycetota bacterium
TGACGTGACGGGCACGATCGCGCTGCCGGCGGGCACGGAGATGGTGATGCCCGGTGACAACGTGACGATGACGGTGGAGCTGGGCAAGCCGATCGCGATGGACGAGGGTCTGCGTTTCGCGATCCGTGAGGGTGGCCGCACGGTGGGTGCGGGCCGCGTCACCAAGATCATCAAGTGACGACCATGGCAACGAACAGCATCCGCATCCGCCTCAAGGCATTCGACCACGACCAGCTCGACAAGTCGACGCGCGCCATCGTGGAGACGGTGACCCGCACCAACGCCAAGATCCGCGGCCCCATCCCGCTGCCGACCGACAAGCACCGCTTCACGGTCATCCGCGGGCCGCACATCGACAAGGACTCCCGCGAGCACTTCGAGATGCGCATCCACAAGCGCCTGATCGACATCGTCGACCCGAACCCGAAGACCATCGACTCGCTGCAGCGGATCGAGCTCCCGGCCGGCGTGGACATCGAGATCAAGATCCAGGGCTGAGCCCCCGGCACCGCGCGGCGCGCGTCACACAAACGAACTGGGGCGGCCTGCGGGCCGCCCTTTTTCTTTCCCAATTCTTGACCCGGCTGCGTGGAACCGCGCTCCGCGGAGGGATAGATAAGGGACCATGAGTTACGCCCCGGACTGGATCAACACTCCTCCCACGTTGCCGACCGAGCCGACACCGCGCAGGAAGGGCCGTGCCGGCTCGCTGCTGCTGGTGCTCCTCGTGGGGCTCGCCGGCGGCGAACGCACCGCCCAGGAACCCGCCGGGGTCACCGACAGCATCGAGGGCTCGTCCGGCAGTCCTGTCGTCACGGCCGCCAAGGTGGACCAGGCAAAGGTGGGCAACACCTCGGTCGCGAAGGCCGCCGCTGTCATCTCGCCGAGCATCGTGACCATCGACAGCCTCGCCGAGGACGGGGAGTCGATCGGCACGGGCATCATCATCTCCTCCGACGGTGACGTGGTCACCAATGCGCACGTGGTGGAGGACGCCACCGAAGTGCGTGTCGTGCTGAACGGCGAGACGGAGCCGAGGGAGGCGCGGGTGCTCGCGTCCGACCCGGGCAACGACCTCGCCCTCGTCCGTATCGAGAACATCACCGGTCTCACAGCCGCGACGTTCGCCGACCCGGAGAGCCTGGCAGTGGGCGACCAGGTGGTCGCCGTTGGCTACGCACTCGACCTGGACGGCGGGGCGAGCGTGACCAGCGGCATCATCTCCGCCCTCAACCGGACCATGCAGAACGAGGACGGAGCACTGAACGCCCTGATCCAGACGGATGCCGCCATCTCGTCCGGCAACTCGGGCGGCCCGCTCATCAACATGGACGGCCACGTGGTGGGCGTGAACACTGCGGTCTACCGAAGCACGGAGACGTCCGCGGCGAACAACATCGGTTTTGCGATCAGCGTGGGTGAGGTCAAGCGCGTCATCGAGGTGCTGCGCACCGAGGCCGGCGGCGAGAAGCGGGCCCAGGGATACCTGGGAATCGCGTTGTCGGACCGCACTGACGGTGGCGTCGGCGCGGTGGTGAGCGAGGTCGCGGCTGACTCGCCGGCCGAGACGGCCGGCCTGAAGGTGCGCGACATCATCCTGCAGGTGAACGACCAGCCGATCACCGGCCAGGGAGCGCTCATCGGGATTATCCGCGACGCGACCCCGGGCGAGGAGGTCGAGATCGTGATCGAGCGCGACGGCGAACGCATCACGGTGGAGGCCGAACTGGTTGCCCGCCCCAGCGAGTGAGCCTCAGCGGGTGCGCACCAACGGGAACCGCGCGTCGTCCAGCTCGTCGCCGTCGGCCAGGCCCTCCGGTTCGAACGGCGGGCTGGTCCTCCACGGCCGGGTGACCCAGCGGGCGTCGTCGCCCACGTAGCGGAAACTGACGACGCGCCGGCGCAACGGGTGGCCCTCCGTGCCCGGTGCCCCGTGGAGCGTGCGGAAGTGGAACGCCACCACGTCGCCCGGCTCCGCGTCGCACACGACCGTGCGCCCCATCGATTCCAGTTCCTCCGCGGCGGGGAAGGCCTCGAACCCTTCGGCTTCCGCGACGTACGGCGAGTCGTCGACGAACCGGTTCGGGATGAACCGGCGGCCCGTCCTGTGGCTGCCGGCGATGCACCGCAGGGCGACGGACGGCGGGACCGGGTCGAGTGGCACCCACAGGCTCACGTTGTCCATCCCGTCCACGCCGTAGTACGGGTCGTCATGGTGCCACGGCGTCGGGGTGGCTGTTCCGGGCTCCTTCACGAGCACGTGCTCATGGAAGAATCGCGGGGACGCCGTGCTCATCAACTCACCGGCGACAGCGGGGAGCGGACCGGACAGCGCGGCCTCGCGGAACTCCGGGATGCGTTGCCAGCTGACGTAGTCGTCGAAGAACCTCCCGGTTGAACCCTCCGCCGAGTAGTCGTTCGACCACGGGCTGGGGTCCGCGAGGTTTGCCCCCACCCCGCGCGAGATCCCCGCGAGGTCAGCATCGGACAGTACACCGCGCAGGACCACGACGCCGTCGCGGAGGTACGTCTCTGCGGACCCGGCGGGAAGGACCATGGACACATCGTAGGTTCGGCCCATTGCGGCCGGTCCAACCGCCGGTGGCATGATGTGTCCGGGGGGAACACATGGACATGCATTTTGCGACCCTGTGGGAGGCATACGCGGACGCCATCGGCGACGTGCCGGCCGTGATCATGGGGGACAGGCGCTACACGTGGCGCGAGTACGACGAGCGGGCGGCCAGGGTCGCCGCCGCGATGACAGCAGCCGGGCTCGGCCCGGACGACAAGGCGGGGCTCTACCTCTACAACTCGAACGAGTACCTCGAGACCCACTACGCCTCTTTCAAGCAGCGCATCGTGCCGATCAACGTGAACTTCCGTTACCTCGGCGGTGAGCTGGAGTACCTGCTGGACAACGCCGACTGCCGCGCGCTCTTCTACCACTCGTCGCTCGCCGACCGCGTTGCTGACGTCGTCGGGAGACTCCCGGGTCTCATGCTGATCGTGGAGGTCGACGACGGCCCGGCGACCGCCGACGTGCCCGGGAAGGTGCGCTACGAGGACCTCGTCGCCGCGCACTCACCTGCACCGCGGATCGAACGCAGCCCCGACGACATCTACATGCTCTACACCGGCGGCACGACAGGGATGCCGAAGGGCGTGATGTACCGGATGGGCGAGATCACGAGGGGCCATGCGACAAACGGCACCGGACAGGTCGGTCTCGCGCTCGGCGAGGACTGGCGCGAACTGGTTGTCGACGTCACGCGGGCCAGGGCAGAGACCGGGCCGTTCGTGTCGGTGCCCTGCTGCCCGGTGATGCACGGCACCGGCATGTGGATCGGGGTCACGATCCCCCACAGCATCGGTGCCACCGTCGTCCTCCTCACTGACCGCAAGTTCGACGCGGACGAGCTGCTCCGCGTCACGGAGCGCGAGCGCGCGAACATGGCGGTCATCGTCGGTGATGCCTTTGCCCGGCCGATCGCAGACGCACTCGATGCCGCGGCACGTGCGGGCAGGCCCTATGACACCTCGTCCCTGACCCGGATCGTGTCATCCGGGGTCATGTGGACGATGGAGGTGAAGAACAGGCTCCTGGGGCACATCCCGCAGGCCCTCCTCGTCGACGCGATGGGCAGCACCGAGGGTGCGATGGCCGTGAGTATCGCGGCGAACGGCATGCCGGCGGAGACCGCGAAGTTCGCGATGAACCCCACCACCAAGGTCTTTGACGACGATGATGTCGAGGTGCTGCCCGGTGACGGCCGCACGGGAAAGGTCGCGAACGGCGGTCTCACGCCGGTGGGGTACTTCAAGGACCCGGAGAAGTCGGCGCGCACGTTCCGCGTGATCGACGGCGTGAGGTACTCGTTCCCCGGTGACCTCGCCACGTTCGACGAGAACGGGCAGCTCGTCCTGCTCGGCCGCGGCAGCCAGGTCATCAACACCGCGGGCGAGAAGGTCTTCCCCGAGGAGGTGGAAGAGGCAGTCAAGAGGTTCCCCGGTGTTCGCGACTGCCTGGTGGTCGGGCTCCCCGACGACAAGTTCGGCCAGCGCGTCGTCGCCGTCGCGTCGCTCGAGCCCGGTGCGTCTGCCGACGGGGCCGATGTCATCGCCTTCGTGAAGACGCAGCTCTCGGGGTACAAGGCACCGAAGGTGGTCGTGTTCGTGGGTGAGGTGCCGCGCGCCCCGAACGGCAAGGCCGACTACCCCGGCGCGAAGAAGCTTGCCGAGGACGCCCGGTAGGGCGGGGCCGCACGATGCAGCAGCTCGACACGCAACTCGGCGGGACACGCCCGTTCGGTCTCGGCTACTGGCCGTTGCCGGAGGACGCACCGAAGGTTGCCGTCCCGCGCGAGGACGTGCGCATCGTCTCGCCTGACGGCGCGCTCGTGCGCGGGATGCTGTGGACCCCGCCGGACGGGAAGTGGAAGACGGCAGTCATCCTCAGCCACCCCCGCGGCGACTTCACGGTGCACTACGCCTGCCCTCTGCTCGCCGCTGCCGGGTACGCCGTGCTCGGTTTCGGCACGCGGTACATGAACAACGACACTGACTGCCTGCACGAGAACTGCATCACGGACGTGAAGGCGGCACACGACTTCATGGTCTCGCGCGGGGCGGAGGCGGTCGTGCTCCTCGGCAACTCCGGCGGCGGCTCGCTGATGGCCATGGCGAACGCCGAACTGGGGATCGGCGACGGCTGGATCGGCATGGCGGCCCACCCGGGGGAGGGAGTGTTCATGCTCCAGGTCATCGACCCCTCGGTGGCGGACGAGTCTGACCCCTTCTCCCGCGTCCCCGAGCTCGACATGTACAACCCGGACAACGGATGGCGCCCCTGGCCCGAACCGTGTTCCTACGACCCCGGATGGCTGGCCACGTACCGGGCGGCCCAGCGTGACCGGGTGGCCCGGCTGGACGCCGTGGCCCGCCAGTCCCTTGCCGATGCTGAGGCTGCCGGGACGGCCATGGAGAACGTTCACAAGCGCACAAACCCAGCAGAGTGGCGTGAACTGCGGGCCCGGAGGGTCTTCACCAGGTACATGACGATCTACCGCACCCTGGCCGATCCGGCCTATCTCGACCTGTCAATCGACCCCGATGATCGCCCGATGGGGTCCCTTTTCGCCTTTCCGGACCCGTTCGAGGCCAATTACGGCAGGGGCGGCCTGGCCCGGACGATGACGGCCCGGGGCTGGCTGTCGACCTGGTCCGGGTTGTCCAGCCATGCCCGACTGGCCGACACCATGCCCAGGGTCACGGTGCCCACCATCCTCGTGCATCCCACTGCCGACACCGAGATCAGGGTCCGCCAGGCCATCGAGATCGTGGAGAACTCAGGCGCACAGGACAAGACCTACGTGGAGATGAAGGGCGCCCCCCACTACCTGGAGGGGCACCGCAGGCCGGCCATGGACGCGGTCATCGACTGGATGAGGGCCCGGTACCCCATCTGAGCCCGCGGCCCGGCAGGGTCCTGGCCCCGTCGGACCTCCGGTAGCGGGTGCGGGAATGCGCCGATAGCGTCAGGACTCCGTGCGATTCGGGCCCCGGCCCGGAGAGCAAGATCGATCGTCGAGACATCACAATCGACGTCCGTGAAGGCCGGCCCCGCCGGAACCACGCGGCACAACCCAGATCAAGTGCTCCGTTGGCCCCACAGCCCGCGGAGCATTTGCGTGAAGAAGCAAAACGAGAAACGCCATGGCACAAAAAGCGATCGTCGGCGAAAAGGTCGGCATGACACAGGTGTGGGGGGAAGACCAGCGCGTCATTCCCGTCACCGTGCTGCGCGTCGAGCCGGCACGAGTCGTACAGGTGAAGACCAACGACCGTGACGGGTACAACGCACTGCAGGTCACCTACGGAAGCAAGAAGGCAGAGAAGCTCACCAAGCCGGAGGCGGGCCACTTCGCCGCCGCCAACGTGGAGCCCGGCCGTCGCGTCGTCGAGCTGCGGCTCGAGTCGGTCGACGGTTTCGAGGTCGGCCAGGAGATCGGCGCGGACACCCTCGCAGCCGGCGAGAAGGTCGACGTCACGGCGATCAGCCGCGGCAAGGGCTTCGCAGGCGGCATGAAGCGCCACAACTTCAACGGCCAGGGCGCGAGCCACGGCAACCACAAGCACCACCGTGCGCCGGGCTCGATCGGTTCGTGCTCCTTCCCCGGCCGCGTGTTCAAGGGTCTCCGCATGGCGGGCCACATGGGCAACGAGCAGGTCACCACGCTGAACCTCGAGGTCGTCCAGGCGGACCCGGAGCGCGGCCTGCTCCTCATCAAGGGTTCGGTGCCGGGCCCGAACGGCGGCGTTGTCATCGTGCGCAACGCAGTGAAGGCGAAGTGATCAACATGGCATCAGTCGACGTCAAGAACGCAAGTGGCAAGAGCGCAGGCTCTGTCGACCTCGCGGACAGCCTCTTCGGCGTGCAGCCGAACGTGCCGGTCATGCACCAGGTCGTGACCGCACAGCTCGCGCACCGCCGTTCCGGCACGCAGAGCACCAAGACCCGCGCAGAGGTGTCGGGCGGCGGCAAGAAGCCGTTCCGCCAGAAGGGCACCGGCGGCGCGCGCCAGGGCTCGATCGTGGCCCCGCACTACTCGGGCGGCGGCATCGCGCACGGCCCGAAGCCGCGCAAGTACACCCAGCGCGTGCCGAAGAAGATGGTGCGCCTGGCGCTCGCGTCGGCGCTCAGTGACCGCCGCAGCGAGGGCCGCCTCGTGGTCGTCGACACGTGGGGCTTCGCCCAGCCGAGCACGAAGGACGCCGTCAAGGCGCTCGCGGCGCTCGGCCTCACCGGCAAGGTCCTCGTCGTGGTGAACACCGCAGACGAGAACGCCGTGAAGAGCTTCCGCAACATCCCCGAGGTGCAGCTGATCGTCACCGGCGAGCTGAACGCCTACGACGTGCTCTGCAACGACTGGGTCGTGTTCACCAAGGACAGCCTCCCCGCACAGAAGGATGCGTAAGCGATGAAGGATCCCCGCGACATCATCATCCAGCCCGTGGTCTCCGAGAAGAGCTACGGCCTCATCGAGCAGGACGTCTACACCTTCCAGGTGCACGTCGATGCCACCAAGCCCGAGATCCACGACGCCATCGAGGCGATCTGGGGAGTCAAGGTGCTGAAGGTGAACACCCTCAACCGCAAGGGCAAGGTCACCCGCACCCGCAACACCAACCGTCATGGCCAGCGCCCGGACACGAAGCGCGCCATCGTCACCCTCGCAGCGGGAAGCAAGATCCCGCTGTTCGAAAGCTGAGAACACCATGGCAATCCGCAAGCGCAAGCCGACCAGTGCCGGTCGCCGTTTCCAGACGGTGTCCGACTTCAGCGACATCACCAAGTCGACCCCGGAGAAGAGCCTGCTCGCCCCGAAGTCGTCCAGTGGCGGCCGCAACTCATACGGCCGCAAGACCGCCCGCCACCGTGGCGGCGGCAACAAGAACCAGTACCGCATCATCGACTTCAAGCGCGTGAAGGACGGCGTCCAGGCCAAGGTCGTGGCCATCGAGTACGACCCGAACCGCACCTGCCGCATCGCGCTCCTCCACTACATGGACGGCACGAAGGCCTACATCCTCGCCCCGAAGGGTCTCGAGGTCGGCATGCGCGTGGAGAGCGGGCACGGCGCGGACATCAAGCCGGGCAACGCCCTGCCGCTGCGCTACATGCCCGTCGGCACCGTGGTCCACAACGTCGAGCTGCGTCCCGGCCAGGGCGGCAAGATCGGCCGTTCTGCCGGCATGGCAGTGCAGCTGGTGGCCAAGGACGGCGACTTCGCCACGCTGCGCCTTCCCTCCACCGAGATGCGCCGCGTGCTGCTCGACTGCCGCGCCACCGTCGGCGAGGTCGGCAACAGCGAGCACGAGCTCATCAAGATCGGCAAGGCAGGCCGCAACCGCTGGAAGGGCGTGCGCCCGCAGACCCGCGGTGTCGCCATGAACCCCGTTGACCACCCGCTCGGTGGCGGCGAGGGCAAGACGTCCGGCGGCCGTCCCGCGGTGTCGCCGTGGGGCAAGCCCGAGGGCCGCACCCGCAACAAGAACAAGTCATCCCAGTCGCTCATCGTTCGCCGGCGTCGTACCGGCAAGGGACGGAGGTAATCCATGTCACGCAGCCTCAAGAAGGGCCCGTTCGTCGACGAACACCTGCTCAAGAAGGTCGATGCCGCCAACGCATCCGGTGACCGCAAGGTCATCAAGACCTGGTCGCGCCGCTCCACGATCGTGCCCGACATGGTTGGCCACACCATCGCGGTGCACGACGGCCGCAAGCACGTGCCGGTGTACGTCACGGAGGCAATGGTCGGCCACAAGCTCGGCGAGTTCTCGCCGACCCGCACCTTCAAGTACCACGCCGGACAAGAGAAGAACGCGAAGAAGTAGCCATGACCGGTCCCAAGCTCAACGAGAAGAACCGCGAGGCGGGCAGCAAGAGCGGCACGCTCGCGCGCGCCAAGTACGTCCGCATGTCCGCCTCCAAGGCGCGTGTGGTCCTCAACCTCATCCGTGACCAGGAGGTCATGCGTGCCGACGAGATCCTGAGGTTCACCGACCGCGAGGCGGCCCGCGTGATCCGCAAGGTGCTCGCCTCCGCCGTCGCCAACGCAGTGAACAACGACGAACTCGACGCCGACGACCTGTACGTGAAGGCGTGCTATGCCGACGAGGGCCCCACGCTAAAGCGGTTCACCCCGCGTGCGCGCGGCCGTGCCGGCAGCATCATGAAGCGCACCTGCCACATCACCGTCATCCTCGACGTGCTGAGCGACGAGCGCCAGGCCGTGCGCGACGCCAAGTCCATGGCCAGCCGCACGCCCACCAGCAACCGCCGCGCCCGCGTCGCAGCCAGCCGCAAGCCGGCCGAGACCGCGGCCGAGCCCACCGCAGAGAACACCGACGCCGCAGAGGCAGCAACGACCGAAGAGAGCGAGAGCTAATGGGTCAGAAGATCAATCCGTACGGCTTCCGTCTGGGTGTCACCACCGACTGGAAGAGCCGCTGGTTCAGCGAGCGCGAGTACAAGGACTACCTCACCGAGGACTGGAAGATCCGCGAGTACCTCATGACCACGCTCGAGGACGCGGCCGTCAGCCGCGTCGAGGTCGAGCGCACCCGCGACAAGCTCCGCATCGACGTGCACACCGCGCGTCCCGGCATCGTGATCGGCCGCAAGGGTGCCAAGGCAGACGAGCTCCGCGCGGGTCTCGCCCGCATCACCGGCAACAACAGGCTGCAGCTGAACATCGTGGAGATCAAGCAGGCCGAGCTGGACGCCGCGCTCATCGCGCAGGGCGTCGCCGACCAGCTGGTGAACCGCATCGCGTTCCGCCGCGCCATGAAGCGTGCCGTGCAGAACGCACAGAAGTTCGGCGCACTCGGCATCCGCGTGCAGTGCTCGGGCCGCCTCGGCGGTGCCGAGATGAGCCGCACCGAGTGGTACCGCGAGGGCCGCGTGCCGCTGCACACCCTCCGTGCGGACATCGACTACGGGTTCCGCGAGGCCCGCACGGGCTCCGGTCGCGTGGGCGTGAAGGTGTGGCTGTACAAGGGCGACATCGTCCCGTACAAGACCCAGACCCAGGACAAGATCTCCCGCGAGGCCGCCATGGCCGCCGGCGAGACGTCCGGTCAGGCGGCTGTGGAGCAGCCGGCGCAGGCACGCAAGGTCGTGTCCTCTGCCGGGCCGCGCGTCGCGGAGCCGGCCGAGGAAGTCGCGCCCCTCGTGAAGGAGGCAGACCCGGAATTCGAGCGCCTGCTCGAGGAGGAGGAGGCCTTCGGGCGCCGCCTCCACGACTCCCACGAGACACCGAAGCTTCGGGGAGAGGACTGACCATGTTGATGCCCAGGAAGGTGAAGCACCGCAAGCAGCAGCGCGGGCGCATGAACGGCATGGCCAAGGGCGGGAGCGACCTCGCCTTCGGCGAGTACGGCATCCAGGCTCTCGAGCCGGGCTGGCTGACCGCCCGCCAGATCGAGGCCGCGCGTATCGCCATGACCCGCCACATCAAGCGCGGCGGCAAGGTGTGGATCAACGTGTTCCCCGACAAGCCCGTCACGAAGAAGCCGGCCGAGACCCGCATGGGGTCGGGCAAGGGCAACCCGGAGTTCTGGGTCGCCGTCGTCAAGCCGGGCCGCATCCTCTTCGAGCTGTCCTACCCCACGCCCGACATTGCCAAGGCCGCCCTCGAGCGTGCCGTGCAGAAACTGCCCATCAAGGCCCGCGTGATCTCGCGCGACGAGCCGATCTGACCGGAGGAAGAAACAGATGGCACGTTCACTCAACGATCTCCGGGACATGGACCTCGCGGCACTCGTCGCGGAGCTCCGTGCATCCAAGCAGGAGGCACTCAACCTGCGGTTCCGCCATGCGACCGGCCAGCTCGACTCCCATGCCGAGCTGCGCGCCGTCCGCCGCCACATCGCCCGCATCAACACCCTCATCCGCGCGAAGGAAATCGCCGCGGCCGAGGCCGTCACCAAGTGAGCACCACAATGACCGACGCAACAACCACAGAACGCTCGGCCCGGAAGGTCCGCGAGGGTCTGGTCGTCTCCAACAAGATGAACAAGACCGTCGTGATCGCCGTCGTCGAGCGCGTGAAGCACAAGAAGTACGACAAGTTCGTGCTCCGCACCAAGAAGCTCTACGCACACGACGAGGCGAACGATGCCCAGGTCGGTGACCGCGTGCGCGTCATGGAGATCCGCCCGATGTCGAAGCTGAAGCGCTGGCGCATCACCGAGATCGTGGAGCGTGCCAAGTGATCCAGCAGGAATCCCGTCTCAGGGTCGCCGACAACAGCGGCGCGAAGGAAGTCCTCGTCATCAAGGTGCTCGGCGGCACGCGCCGTCGGTACGCCTCCATCGGTGACGTCTTCATCGGCACCGTCAAGGACGCCATCCCGGGTGCCGGCGTGAAGAAGGGCGAGGTCGTGCGCTGCGTCGTCGTCCGCGTGAAGAAGGAGAAGCGCCGTGCAGACGGCAGCTACATCCGTTTCGACGAGAACGCGGCCGTCCTCATCAAGGAGGACCTCACCCCCCGCGGCACCCGCATCTTCGGGCCCGTGGGTCGTGAGCTGCGCGACAAGAAGTTCATGCGAATCGTCTCGCTCGCACCGGAGGTGCTGTGACCATGAAGCTCAGGAAGGGCGACACCGTCGTCGTCATCGCCGGCAAGGACAAGGGCAAGCAGGGCGTCATCTCGTCCGTGCTGCCCAAGGAGAACAAGGTGATCGTGGCCGGCGTGAACACCGCCAAGCGGCACACCAAGGCCACCTCGGCAAACCAGAAGGCCGACATCATCCAGAAGGACATGCCCGTCGACGCATCCAACGTGAT
Source organism: Actinomycetota bacterium (assembly GCA_046091825.1). Classification (GTDB taxonomy): domain Bacteria; phylum Actinomycetota; class Acidimicrobiia; order Acidimicrobiales; family Ilumatobacteraceae; genus UBA2093. The sequence goes on from JBJTCK010000003.1 coordinate 11,353, forward strand.
GCTCGTCGTCAAGGGCAAGCCCGCCCGGGTCGGCTACAAGACCAAGGCTGACGGCACCAAGGTGCGCGTCGCCAAGAAGACAGGAGACGAAGTCTGATGGCCACCGCCACCACTCCGCGCCTGAAGGAGCGTTACGAGACCGAGGTCAAGCAGGCACTGCTCGCCCAGCTCGGTCTTGCCAACGTCATGCAGGTCCCCAAGCTCGAGAAGATCGTGATCAACATGGGCGTCGGCAAGGCCACCCAGCAGCCCTCGCTGCTCGAGGGTGCCGTCGCGGACCTCACGCTGATCTCCGGGCAGAAGCCCATCGTCACCAAGTCGCGGGACTCGATCGCCAACTTCAAGCTGCGCGAGAACCAGGCCATCGGCTGCAAGGTGACCCTCCGCGGCGACCGCATGTGGGAGTTCTTCGACCGTCTCCTCGCGGTGGCGATCCCGCGTATCCGCGACTTCCGCGGCCTGCCGGCGCACTCCTGGGACGGCCGGGGCAACTACACGTTCGGCCTGAGCGAGCAGACGGTCTTCCCCGAGATCGACTACGACAAGATCGACGCCCCGCGCGGCATGGACATCACCATCGTCACCACGGCAACGACAGACGAGCAGGGCAGGGCCCTCCTCGATGCATTCGGTTTCCCCTTCAAGCGCGGCAACGAGGGCGGTGCCCCGGCGCGCAAGAAGGCCAAGGGCCGCGGCCCCGTCCGCGGCGGCAAGAAGAAGTAGGCAGGAAGAACATGGCAAAGAAGTCCCTGATCAACAAGGCGAACGCCACCCCCAAGTACAAGGTGCGCGCCTACACCCGCTGCCGCAAGTGCGGCCGTGCCCGCTCTGTGTTCCGCAAGTTCGGCCTCTGCCGCGTGTGCCTCCGCGAGATGGCGCACGCCGGCGAGATCCCGGGCGTCACGAAGGCGAGCTGGTGAGGTACCGACATGATGACTGATCCCATCGCCGACATGCTGACCCGCATCCGCAACGCGAACACCGCGCTGAAGGAGACCGTGGTCATGCCCTCGTCGAAGCAGAAGGTTGCGCTCGCCGAGATCCTGAAGAAGGAGGGCTACATCGCCGACTACGCAGTGGCCCCGGCCGCGAGCGGCCCCGGCAACTCGCTCACCATCCAGATGAAGTACTCCGATGACCGTCACCGCACGATCAGCGGGCTCACCCGCGTGTCGACCCCGGGTCTGCGCGTGTACCGCAACTCCGCTGCGGTCCCGCGCGTCCTCGGTGGCCTCGGCGTCGCCGTCCTGTCCACCAGCCAGGGGCTCATGACCGACCGCGAGGCGCGCAAGCGCAAGGTCGGCGGCGAAGTCCTGTGCTTCGTCTGGTGACCACGGTCCGAAAGTAGGAAACGCACATGTCACGAATTGGCAAGGCCCCCATCAACATCCCGAGCGGCGTCGAGGTCTCGATCGCCGGCCGCACCGTCACCGTCAAGGGCCCGAAGGGCACCCTGTCGCGCGACATCCCCGGCGAGATCGTGGTCCGCAAGGAGGACAGCACCCTCCTCGTGGAGCGCCCGAACGACGAGCGCACCAACCGGTCGCTGCACGGTCTCTCGCGCACGCTTGTCAACAACATGGTCGTCGGCGTCACCGAGGGCTTCGCCAAGGAGCTCGAGATCGTCGGCGTCGGTTACCGCGCCGAGGCCCAGGGCCAGAACCTGCGTCTCGCCCTCGGCTTCTCGCACCCCGTCATCGTCCCGGCGCCCGAGGGAATCTCGTTCGAGATCCCCGCGCAGACGCGCGTGATCGTGAAGGGCATCGACAAGGAGCTGGTCGGCCAGGTCGCCGCCAACATCCGTTCCATCCGCAAGCCCGAGCCGTACAAGGGCAAGGGCGTGCGCTACCTCAACGAGCGCATCCTCCGCAAGGCCGGCAAGACCGGCAAGAAGTGACCTGGTAGGCATCCAATGGCAAACATCGCAAGAATCCGCCGCGAGTCCCGGCTCCGTCGCCACCGTCGCGTGCGCAAGAAGATCCACGGCACCGCCGAGCGCCCGCGCCTGGCCGTGCACCGCACGAACAAGCACTTCAGCCTGCAGCTCATCAACGATGACCTCGGGCACACGATCGTGGCCGCTTCGTCCGTGGAGGCAGACCTCCGCGGCGCGAGCGGTGCGACCGTCGAGGCGGCAAAGAAGGTCGGCCAGCTGGTCGCCCAGCGCGCCAGGGCAGCCGGCGTCACCGCCGTCGTTTTCGACCGTGGCGGCTACGCCTACCACGGCCGCGTCGCAGCGGCAGCCGAGGCTGCCCGTGAAGCAGGACTGGAGTTCTGATGAGCAACACGTACAACACCCCCGTCGCACCCGAGCCGGGTGCGCTGCGCGAGTCGCGCGTCATCCACATCAACCGCGTCGCCAAGGTCGTGAAGGGCGGTCGTCGCTTCTCGTTCACCGCGCTCGTGGTCGTCGGTGACGGCAACGGCCGCGTGGGCCTCGGCTACGGCAAGGCCAAGGAGGTCCCGCTGGCGATCCAGAAGGGAACGGAAGAGGCCAAGAAGAACCTGTTCGAGGTCGCGCTCGCCGGCAGCACCATCACCCACCCGATTCTCGGCATCTCCGGTGCCGGCCGCGTGCTGCTGAAGCCCGCCGCTCCCGGTACCGGCGTCATCGCCGGTGGTGCGGCGCGCATCATCCTCGAGGAGGCGGGCATCCACGACGTGCTCGCCAAGTCGCTCGGCTCTGCCAACGCGATCAACGTGGCGCGCGCGACCATCAAGGGCCTGCAGGACCTGCAGCGCCCCGACGTGGTGGCCAAGCGCCGCGGCATCCCGGCCGACTCGTTTGTGCCGAAGGGAATGCTGAAGGCGTACACCGACCGCAAGAAGGCAATCGCAGCGGGAGAGGTGCACTGACCATGGCCAAGACCCTCACCGTCACGCTCAAGCGGTCGAAGATCGGCGCGAAGCCGAAGGCGCAGGGCACCCTGCGTGCGCTCGGCCTGTCGAAGATCGGCGACACCAACACGCTGCCCGACCGCCCGGAGATCCGCGGCATGATCGCGCGCGTGCCGCTCCTCATCGAAGTCCAGGAGAACAACTGACCATGCGCATCGACGAACTCGCACCCGCACCCGGGTCCAAGAAGCGCCGCAAGCGTGTCGGCCGAGGCATCGGCGGCCGCGGCGGCAAGACCGCCGGTGCCGGCACCAAGGGCCAGCACGCCCGTGGCCGCGGCAAGGTCGCGCGCGGCTTCGAGGGCGGCCAGATGCCGCTCAAGCAGCGCGTGCCGAAGCTGAAGGGCTTCAACAACCCGTTCCGCGTCGAGTACTACGCGGTGAACCTGGACGCACTCGAGGAACTCGGCGCCGCTGAGGTCACCCCCGAGATCCTCGTCGCGAAGGGTGTGGCCCACAAGGGCACCCTCGTGAAGATCCTCGGCCGTGGCACGATCACGAAGGCCGTCAACGTGTCGGCCCACGCGGTGTCGAAGTCCGCGGAGCAGGCCATCACGGCCGCCGGGGGAACGGTCACCCTCCTCCCGTTGCCGCACAAGATCCGCCCTGCCGCGCAGGGCAACCAGTTCACCAACCGTTAGCAACCGGCGCCGGGCGCGGGACCGGCCTCCCGGCACACCCACGACCACGACCACGCAGCCCGAACACCGCGTAGCCAGAACACAAGGAGAAGGCATTGTTCTCTCGCCTGATGAACATCTTCAAGGTGGAGGATCTCCGCAAGAAGGTGCTGTTCACCGTCCTGATGATCGCCGTGTACCGGTTCGGCTCGGCGCTCCGCGTGCCCGGGGTCGACCCGGCCGCCGTGGCGCAGTTGAAGGAGGCGGCCAAGTCGCAGGGTGCGCTAGGGTTCCTCAACCTGTTCTCCGGCGGCGCGTTCGGGTCCTTCTCGATCTTCGCCCTCGGCATCATGCCGTACATCACCTCGAGCATCATCATGCAGGTGCTGAACGTGGTCATCCCGAAACTGCAGGAGTGGCAGGAGATGGGTGCGGTCGGCCAGCGCAAGATCACCCAGACGACCCGTTACGTGGCGGTCGTTATCGCGCTGCTCCAGGGTGCCGGACTCACCTTCATCTTCGGCCAGGGCAACGGCTCTGCGTTCGTCTGGGCGGCCGCCCAGGCGGCGGACGTGGTGCAGCTCGACCCGTTCATGCCGCGCGCGCTCCTCGTCATCCCCACCCTCGTGGCCGGGACGGCACTGCTCATGTGGGTCGGGGAGCTCATCAGCCAGCGCGGCGTCTCGAACGGCATGTCCGTGCTCATTTTCGCGTCAGTCGTGTCGGGCCTGCCCTACAGCTACTACTCGATCCTGCAGAGCAAGAAGTTCGTGGTGTTCGCCGTGCTCGTGGCAGTGTCGATCGGCGTCCTCGTCGCGGTCGTCCGGGTGGAGCTGGGACAGCGCCGGATCCCGGTGCAGTTCGCCAAGCGCGTGGTCGGCCGCCGCATGACACAGGGCCAGAGCACGTACATCCCGCTCAAGGTCAACCAGGCGGGCATCGTGCCGATCATCTTCGCCTCGTCCGTGCTTCTCCTGCCGGTGCTCCTCTCGAACATCCTCGGCAGTGCCGAGGGCTGGCGCGGCTCCATCGCGGGGTTCGTGAACGACTACCTGGTGAACAGCCAGAACCTCGTCTACATCATCGCGTTCTCCGTCATGATCGTGATGTTCGCGTACTTCTACAACTCCATCGCCTTCGACCCGATCCGGCAGGCGGACCAGCTGCGCAAGCAGGGCGGCTTCATCCCCGGCATCCGCCCCGGCCCGCAGACGGAGCGTTACCTCGCCAAGACCGTCAACCGCATCACACTGCCCGGCGCACTGTTCGTGGCGACGATTGCGATCCTCCCGTACATCATCCTCTGGGTCGGTGACGTCCAGTCGTTCCCGTTCGCGGGCACCACGGTGCTGATCGCTGTGGGCGTGGCACTCGAGCTGATGCGCCAGATCGACAGCCAGTTGATGCTGCGCAACTACGAGGGTTTCCTGAAGTAGGGAGACCCGCGGTTGGGCAGAGAGAGTCATCGATGATTCCGGGTGCACGGATCGTGCTGCTGGGCCGGCAGGGTTCCGGCAAGGGCACGCAGTGCACCCGGCTGTCGCGGCACTTCGTCGTGCCCCACATCTCCACGGGTGACATGCTGCGGGCCGCGGTGCGCGAGGGGACGGAGCTCGGCCGGCTCGCCAAGGAGATCATCGATGCCGGGGGTCTCGTGGGCGACGAGATCATGGTCGGCATCGTGGAGGAGCGCCTGCAGCGCGACGACGCCCAGATCCGCGGCTACATCCTCGACGGGTTCCCCCGCACCGTGTCTCAGGCCGAGTCCCTCGACCGCATCGCCGGGGACAAGCCCCTGCACGTGGCAATCGACCTGGAGGTGCCCCGGGCCATGGTCCTCGACCGGTTGTCTCTGCGCCGGGTGTGCCGGGACTGCGGCACCAACTACCAGTCCACGGGGGCCGACCCGCGCCCCTGGCTGTGCGACACCTGCGGCGGGGACGTGGTGCAGCGCGACGACGACACCCCCGAGGCCATCAACCGCAGGCTGGACCTGTACGAATCCCAGACCCAGCCCTTGATCGAGTACTACGGCCGGACCCGCCGCCTGGAGAGGGTGGACGGGGTGGGGACCCCCGACGAGGTCTTCGCCCGGCTGACCGCGACCATCGAAAAGCGCCGCTAGGTCCCTATTGGAGGCGCCCTAGATGGGCGGTAGCCTTGTCGCTTGTCCCTGTCGCAGGTCTGCTAGGGGGCGAACCTGTCCGACACCAAAGAGGAGGGCCCCCTGGCCAAGCCAAAGGAAGATGCGATCGTGCTGGAAGGCACGATTCTCGAGTCCCTGCCGAACGCGATGTTCCGCGTGGAGCTCGAGAACGGGCACAAGGTGCTCGCGCACATCTCAGGGAAGATGCGCATGCACTACATCCGCATCCTGCCCGGCGACAAAGTCCAGGTGGAACTCACCCCCTACGACCTCACCCGCGGTCGTATCACATACCGCTTCAAGTGAGATCGACATGAAAGTACGCCCGAGCGTCAAGAAAATTTGTGAGAAGTGCAAGGTCATCCGCCGCCACGGCCGCGTGATGGTCATCTGCGAGAACCCCCGGCACAAGCAGCGCCAGGGCTGACCAGGAAACCAAGAGGACGAACACACATGGCACGTATTTCCGGCGTCGACATCCCGCGCGAGAAGCGCCTCGAGATCTCGCTCACCTACATCTTCGGCATCGGCCGCTCGACCGCACAGCGGATCTGCGCCGACACCAACCTCGACAAGAACACGCGCGTGCGTGACCTCACCGAGGACGAGATCAACCGCATCCGCGCGTGGGTCGACCAGAACGTGACCGTCGAGGGCGACCTGCGCCGCGACGTGCAGCAGGACATCAAGCGCAAGATCGAGATCGGCTGTCTCCAGGGCGTGCGCCACCGCAAGGGCCTGCCCGTGCGCGGCCAGCGCACGCACACCAACGCGCGCACCCGCAAGGGGCCGAAGAAGACGGTCGCCAACAAGAAGAAGGCAGTGAGGTAAGCGCGTCATGGCGAAGGCACAGGCAGGCGGACGTCGTCCGCGCAAGCGCGAGCGCAAGAACGTGACCACCGGTGTGGTCCACATCAAGAGTTCGTTCAACAACACGATCGTCTCGATCACCGACACCGAGGGCAACGTGCTCGCCTGGGCATCGTCCGGTGGCGTCGGTTTCAAGGGCTCGCGCAAGTCGACCCCGTTCGCCGCGCAGCAGGCCGCTGAGAAGGCAGCCAAGGCAGCCATGGAGCACGGCCTCCGCCGCGCGGAGGTGCACGTGAAGGGCCCGGGCTCGGGCCGCGACACCGCACTCCGTTCCGTCCAGAACGTCGGCATCGAAGTGACCGGCATCAAGGACGTCACCCCCGTCCCGCACAACGGCTGCCGCCAGCCGAAGCGTCGTAGGAGCTGATCATGGCCCGTTACACCGGACCCAAGGTGCGCGTCTCGCGCCGCCTCAACACCAACATCTTCGAGAACGCCAAGGGTTCCAAGGCCCTTGACCGCCGTCCGTTCCCCCCGGGTGCGCACGGCCGCACGCGCCGCCGCAACGCCGGCAGCGAGTACCTCGCACAGCTGCAGGAGAAGCAGAAGGCCAAGTACATCTACGGGGTCCTCGAGCGCCAGTTCCGCAACACCTACGAGGAGGCGAACCGTCTCGCCGGTCCCACGGGCGAGAACCTGCTGCGACTCCTCGAGCAGCGTCTCGACAACGTCGTGTTCCGCGCCGGCTGGGCCAGCACCCGCCCGCAGGCACGCCAGTTCGTCAGCCACGGCCTGATCCAGGTCGACGGCAAGCGCGTGAACATCCCGTCGTACCGGGTGAAGAAGGGCCAGGTCGTGTCGCTGTCGCCGAAGGCGCAGAACATGATCCAGATCCAGCACAACATCGACACCCTCGACCGTCCGCTCGTCGGCTGGCTCGAGGGCGGGTCGAACCAGGTCACAGTCCGCGAGCTCCCGCAGCGCGAGCACATCGACGTGCCCGTCCGCGAGCAGCTCATCGTCGAGCTCTACTCGAAGTAACCGCGAGAACCGTCCGAAAAGGAGAGCAGCATGCTTGTTATTCAGCGCCCCACAGTCGAGGCTCTCGGCGAAGACCACCCGACCCGCCAGCGGTTCGCCGTCGGCCCGCTCGAGCCCGGCTTCGGCCACACCATCGGCAACTCGATGCGCCGTGCCCTGCTGTCGTCCATCCCGGGCGCGGCGATCACCACGGTGAAGTTCGACAACGCCCAGCACGAGTTCACCACACTCCCCGGCATGACCGAGGACGTCACCGAGTTCATCATGAACCTGAAGGACGTCGTGGTGCGCAGCGAGAGCGACGAGCCCGTCGTCATCCGCGTCGACGTGAAGGGCCCGAAGGGCCTCACCGCAGGCGACCTGGTGCTCCCGACCGGTGTCGAGATCCTCAACACCGACCTGCACCTCGCCACGCTGAACTCCAGCGGTCACCTCGCACTCGACATCACCATCGAGCGCGGCCGCGGCTACATGTCCACCGACCGTGACGCGGACAGCCGTGTCATCGGCGTCATCCCGATCGACGCGATCTTCTCGCCCGTCCGTCGCGTGATGTTCGAGGTGGAGCCCACCCGTGTCGCCCAGAGCACCAACTTCGACCGTCTCGTCCTCGACATCGAGACCGACGGCTCGATCTCGCCGCGCGAGGCCCTCGCCTCGGCCGCCGCGACACTGCGCTCGCTCGTGGACCTCATTGCCACCCTCTCCGAGGAGCCGCAGGCCCTCGAGCTCAGCGAGCCTGTCGGGGCGAGCGTCGGTGTTCCGGACCTGGACCTGCCCATCGAGGACCTCGACCTGTCGGAGCGCCCGCGCAACTGCCTCAAGCGTGCCCAGGTCAACACCATCGGCGAGCTCGTGCTCAAGTCCACCGACGACCTGCTGAACATCACCAACTTCGGCCAGAAGAGCCTGGACGAGATCATCCAGAAGCTCGACGAGCGCGGCCTCAGCCTGCGCGCCTGACCCGGGACTGACTGAAGGAGCAACACCATGGCAACACCACGTCGCGCCCCCCGCTTCGGCGGCAGCGCCGCGCACCAGCGCCTGATGATGGCGAACCTGGCCGCGTCGCTCTTCGCCGCGGAGGGCATCGTCACCACCGAGGCGAAGGCGAAGGCCCTGCGTCCGGTGGCCGAGAAGCTCATCACCAAGGCAAAGAAGGCCCAGGCCGACTCGCCGATGCGCATCCACCGGATCCGCCAGATCCAGGCCGTCCTCGGTGACAAGGAGATGACCACCAAGCTCGTCGAGGAGGTCGCACCGCGGTACCTCCAGCGCAACGGTGGCTACACCCGCATCCTGAAGCTCGGCACCCGCCAGGGCGACGCCGCGCCGATGGCGCGCATCGAACTGGTCTGAGAGGACCGCCGGTGAGCACACCGGAGAACACAGAACCTGACGGGCCCGCCACCCGGCGGGCCCGTTTCGTTGTCGCCTACGACGGCGCGCACTTCCACGGGTTCGCCGGCAACGACGGGGTGACGACGGTGGAGGGCGAACTGGCACGTGCCGTGTCCAAGGTGGTCAGGGTGCCCGTGGAGTTCTCCGTGGCGGGCCGCACCGATGCCGGTGTGCACGCACGCGCCCAGGTCGTCAGCTGCGACCTGCCCGGGTCGACCGATCTCGCCGCGTTGACGGCAAGTGTGAACGCACTGTGCCGGCCCCACATAGCGGTGCGCGATGCACAGTGGGCCGAGTCCGGTTTCGACGCCCGCTTCTCCGCCACCTGGCGCCGGTACCGGTACCTCGTGCTGAACACCCCTACGCCTGACCCGATGCTCGTCGGCCGGGCATGGCATGTGCGCGAGCCACTGTCCCTGCCGCTCATGAACCTCGCGTGCGACGGTCTCATCGGGGAGCAGGACTTCACGAGCTTCTGCCGCCGTCCGGACACTCCCGAGGGTGCCGGGCCTGCGAGCATGAAGAGATACGTGATGGAGGCCCGTTGGACCGACAACAGCGACGGGACCCTCGTGTTCGACATCCGGGCGAACGCCTTCTGCCACCAGATGGTCCGGTCCGTCACGGGGTTCCTCGTAGAGGTGGGCCTCCGCCGCCGTCCTGCCTCCGACACGCGGGCAGTGATTCTCGGCCGCGACCGACGGTTTGTCCCTCTTCTCGCCCCGCCGCAGGGCCTGACCCTGTGGGAAGTGGGGTACGACGGGGTGCGCATCCACCCCTGACACCGGGATTTTTGGCCCCGGGGCCCGTTGTGAGGCGGTGCCGGGGGCTCGTATCCTTCACTGTCCCCGTGTGACGGGGCGGCGGGTCGGTCGGCGACCCCACAAAGGAAAGTCTCATGCGTACCTACTCACCGAAAGCAAGCGAGATCCAGCGCGCCTGGCACGTGGTCGATGCCGAGGGCATGGTCCTCGGCCGTCTCTGCACCGAGGTCGCCCGCATCCTGCGCGGCAAGCACAAGCCGGTCTTCGCCCCGCACATGGACATGGGCGACCACGTCGTCATCATCAATGCATCCAAGGTCGTCATGACCAAGGGCAAGGCCGACAAGAGCATGGTGTACACCTACTCCGGCTACCCGGGCGGCCTCAAGAGCGAGACCTACCAGAACCTGCTCGACCGCAAGCCTGCCGACGCGATCGCCCGCTCTGTTGCCGGCATGCTGCCGAAGGGCCCGCTCGGCCGCCAGATGATCAAGAAACTGAACGTGTACGCCGGCCCGGAGCACCCGCACGCAGCACAGAAGCCCGTCGTCCTCGACCTCAGCGCCGCCAAGGCTCGCTGAGCAGCGCCGAAGAAGGAACACACATGGCAAACGCACCTCTCACCCAGACCACCGGCCGCCGCAAGGAATCGGTCGCTCGCGCACGCTTGCGCTCGGGAACCGGTGTCGTCACCGTCAACGGTCGCACCTTCGAGGACTACTTCCCGATGGCGACCCAGCGCA
>JBJTCK010000004.1:0-3526 GCA_046091825.1 Actinomycetota bacterium
CCAGCACGAACAGCAGGAACGCGGCGATCCCCGCGGGGATGCTGGCGTTGCGCCCCAGCGAGGCCAGCACGTACGCACCGGACGTGATCAGCCCGGCCAGCAGCACCATGCCCAGCTCTGCCCGGCGCCGGCCGTCGGCGACCGTGCTGTCAATCACCAGTCGTCGTGGTGATGGGGCCCACCGTGCCGTCCGCGGACCCTGCGACAGTGGTCGTGGTGGTGCTCGTGATCGCCTGCTCCACCAGGGCCAGGTACTGGCGCGCCGCCAGGCCGCTGCCGAACTCCCGGTTCGTCACCACGTCGCGCAGGATGTCCGCCGGCAGGTCGTCGCCGGTCAGGCGGGTCTCGGTGTCCACCGTGGGGTCGAACCACAGCACGCCACCGGGCCGGCCGCGCCAGATCGCCACCCTGTCGTCCTCCGTGAAGCCGATGAAGTAGCCACTGCGCCCGTACACGCCCATCACCACGATGACGCCCAGGGCGATGGCCACGAGCGCACCCCAGAAGAGCGTCATGCCGATGCTCACGCGGCGCGTCCGCCCCGCCCCCGGCATCTCCACCGGGACGGGCCGCACGAACTCCTCGGTGTCGTTGTCGTCCGGCACGACCTCCACGGGGGCCGAGATGTCGTCGGCGATGTCCACCACCACCACCGTGGTGTTGTCGCGGCCGCCGTTGGTGTTGGCCACCATCACCAGCGCCTCCGCGCACTCCTGCGGGTCCGAGTGCTGGCCCAGCACGCGCGCGATGTCGGCGTCGCTGACTTCGTCCACCAGGCCGTCGCTGCACAGCAGCAGCCTGTCCCCGGTGCGCACCTCCTGGGTGAACACGTCCACCATCACCGTGCGGTCGATGCCGAGTGCCCGCGTCACGATGTTGCGACGCGGGTGGGTGCGGGCCTCCTCGCGCGTGATGATGCCCTCGTTCACCAGTTCCTGCACGTAGCTGTGGTCCACGCTGACGGGCTCCAGCCGGCCGCCACGGAAGATGTACGTGCGCGAGTCGCCCACGTTCGCCACCATCACGCGCGGCTCCTCGCCGGGGATCACCGCCATCGCCGTCACCGTGGTGCCCATGCCAGTCTGGGCACTGTCGTCCAGGCTGGCCGTGTAGATCGCGGTGTTCGCCTGCTGCACCAGCTCGCGAAGCGTTGCGGGGTCGCGCAGGCCGCTGCGCACGCCCGACCGCAGCGTGGCCACCGCCAGCGCGCTCGCCACCTCGCCGGCGTTGTGGCCGCCCATCCCGTCAGCCACCACGAACAGCTCGCCCTCTGCCGAGTACGCGTCCTCGTTCGACACCCGCACCATGCCCACGTCCGTGCATGCCCCGTGCTTCAGCCTCATCGCGGCGTCACCCCCTGGTCTCGAGCACGGTGTTGCCAGCCTGGATGCGGTCCCCGTCGCGCAGGCTGCGCTCGCCCTGCACGCGCTTGCCGTTCACGAAGACGCCGTTGGTGGAGTTGGTGTCCACCACCGCGGCCCCGCCGGGGCGCACCTCTATTCGGGCATGGCGGCCGGACATGAAGGTGTCAGCAGGCATGGCGATGTCGCAGTCGTCGTCGCGGCCGATGGTGAGCACGCTGGAGAGCGTAAACCTGTGGCCGCGCTCCTCGCGGGGCTCGATGACCACGAAGGCCATGGCACCCTTCCTCCTGCGCGGGGAGCGTTCCCTCGGCGCGCCGCCCCGCGGGGCCACCGGGGTGCGCACCTCGGACCACACCGCCCACAGGACGCGCGCGAAGAACAGGTACACGAGCGCAAGGAGGAGCACCTTCAGTGCGGTGAGGACCTGATCGGGCATGTGCGACGCCGCCGCGCGGCTAGGAGGCCTCGAAGGTGACCTGGGCGGTGCCGAAGCCGATCACGTCGCCGTGCACCAGCAGTTGGTCGCCGTTGATGGCAACCCCGTTCACCTTCGTGCCGTTGGTGCTGCCGAGATCCCGCACGATCACGTCACGGCCCGCACACACGAACTCCGCGTGGCGGCGGCTGACGTTCGAGTCACTGATGACGATGTCGCACTCCAGGTGCCTGCCCACCACGTAGTGGCCCTCGTGCAGCTCCACGCGCTGGCCGCCCGGCACCGTGAGCACCGGCGGGGGAGCATCACCCGTGCCGCGCAGCGGGATCACGGGGGCCAGGGGTGCAGCAGTGCCCGCCGGGACCGGCGCCGGCTCTGGCTCTGCCGCCGGGGTGGCGACAGCCGGGACCTCGGCGCTGATGCTCTCCTGCTGGACCGTCTTGGCGGTGATGTCGAAGCGGCCGCGGCGCAGTTCCGTGCTGGTGCGCAGCGCCACCCGGGCCTTGCCCTCCACGTGGTACCCGGAGCTCTTCACGTGCATCCGCAGCGCCTCGGTGAGCTCGTACAGCAGGGCCGGCTCCACGTCGGCGAAGCCCTCCCTGTCATCGGCGGAGAGCTGGATGATGTAGGTGTTCGGCACCACCCGGCGGCCGTGGGCATCCGTCTCGGACTCTGAGTCGGCCGTCTGCAGCAGGCGCCGGCCGATCTGCATGGGGGTGACCTTGCTCTTGAAGGCACGGGCGAAGAGGCCCTCGAAGATGTTCTCGATGCGGTGCTCGAGCGTGCCCTTTGCCATGAAAGTCAAGGGTAATCGGGGGCTGGGCGGCGCTGGTGCCAATGAGGTGGGGGCTACCGGGGGTTGGGCGCCGTGCGGGCTGTCGCTAGCGTTGGTCACCTACTCGCGCGAGTGGCGAAATGGCAGACGCGCTGGCTTCAGGTGCCAGTGATCGAAAGGTCGTGGGGGTTCAAGTCCCCCCTCGCGCACCACATGGGTGCCTGCGGAATGAAAGCGCCCGCTGGCACCGTTACATCTGGTGCTGAGTGAGTTAGTGCCAGTCCCCTAGATTGCCGATTCCCAGGCCGAGATTACGCTGGAAGGGTCTATCTGCTCTCTCGGTTGAATGGCCGAAAAGGCTTTCGGGGTTCTGCATCCGCATGATGAGATCATCCGCGATACTCATGGACGACTGACCGTCGCCCAATCCGTGACTCCAGCCCTTGTCTCGTCGGTTACGTGCACTGTTGATGACTCCTGCAAGTTCTGAAGAAGACCAGTCACTGTGAGGGTCAAACTTCACCGAACTACCGCAGTCGTACACCTGTGGACGTTCGGTTGAACGTCTCATTTGCACAGAAGGAACCCCGAGCACGGCGGTTTCCTCGACCACTGTTCCAGAATCAGTGAGAACTGCAGTAGATGAGACGATCAGCTCCAGAAGTTCGACATAGCCAATTGGATCGACAACCCGCACATTTCTTGGGATCACTGTGCCGAAGTTCTTCAGGTTTCTCTGGGTTCGATAGCTCGCAGGGAAAATGACCGGAGAGACAGCCATTGCTGCAAGATCCATGATTCGCTGGAGTGAAGCCGGATTCTCCACGTTCTCGCGTCTGTGAGAGGTCATGACGAAGAAGTCATTCTCATTCACGTTTTGCGCGTCCAAGAGCGCTGACTTGTCAGCGGATGACAGCCGGATCTTTCCGTTCAGGAAGTACTGTTCCAGAA
>JBJTCK010000005.1:0-24966 GCA_046091825.1 Actinomycetota bacterium
GCGCACGCTGCCGTCCTCCTGGCGGAAGTTCTCGCAGATTGCTGCCCACACCCGCGGAACGGCGAGAGCGGAGCCGTTGAGGGTGTTCACGACCTCTGTGCCCTTCTGCCCAGTGCGCTTCAGGCGGATGTCGCCGCGGCGCGCCTGGTAGTCACTGAACCAGCTGACGCTGCTGACCTCCAGCCAACTGTCGCAGCCCGGTGCGAACACCTCCAGGTCGAAGCTGCGATGGTGGCTCTGGCCCCTGTCTCCTGTGCAGATCTCGATGATGCGGTAAGGCAGACCGAGGCCTGCGATCAGGCGCTCCGCCCTGTCGCGCAGCTCGATGAGGAGCTCGGGCGACTGCTCGTGGGTGGCGAGCGCGAGGATCTCGACCTTGTCGAACTCATGCGCACGCAGCATGCCGCGCGTGTCACGGCCGGCCGAACCGGCCTCGCGGCGGTAGCAGCTGCTGTATGCCATGAAGCGCAGCGGCAGGTCCGTCTCGCCGATGACCTCGCCCGCGTACAGCGACGTCAGCGGCACCTCCGCAGTGGGGATGGCCCACAGGTCGTCACGCTCGATTGCGTACGCGTCAGCGGCAAACTTCGGCAGCTGGCCGGTGGCGGTGAGGGTCGCCGTGGTCACGAGCGACGGGGGCCTGATCTCCTCGAAAGCATCGGCATTCATGTCGAGTGCGTACTGGCACAGCGCGCGCGACAGGGTGGCACCGGGACCGCGCTGCATGGTGAACATCGCACCGGAGATCTTCGTGGCACGCTCGTTGTCGAGGATGCCCAGGGCGACCGCTGTCTCCCAGTGCGGGACCCTCTGGTGAGGGGCGAACGTTCCGGGCAGGTTGACGGGGCCCTTCACGAGCGGGTTGTCGGCGTCACTCGCACCGTCCGGGGCGTCCCCGTGGGGGATGTTGGGGATGCGAAGCAGGCACTCGCGAAGTGCCGACTGCACGGCGTCGGCCTCTGCAGAGAGAGCAGTCTCTTCCTCGCCGAGCGACCGGCTCTCTGCCTGGAGGGCCTCTGCCTCCTGTGACTTGCCGTCGCGGCGCAGTGCGCCGACCTGCTTTGACAACTCGTTCACCCGCGCCCGGATGCCGTCGCGCTCCGCGGTGATCTCCCGCGCGCGGACGTCATGGCGCAGGGCCTCGTCCAGCATGTCCAGCACGTCATTCTTGCCGCGCCGCGCGAGAGCGGCACGGACGGCATCGGGGCCTGAGCGCAGCAGCCGGACATCAATCACAGGTGGTCAGGTTATCCGCGGGCCCGTGCAGGCCCCGAGCCGTTTGGGACTGCTGTCATGCGTTCGTAGTGTGGAACCCGTGAACGGTGTGGTGGTGGAGAACCTCGTGGTGCGCCACGGGGACGTCACCGCAGTCGACCATGCCTCCTTCGTGGCTCCCGTCGGGAAGGTCACGGTGATTCTCGGGCCGAACGGGGCCGGCAAGACGAGCACCATCGAGGTGTGCGAAGGGTTCCGCCGGGCGGCATCAGGGCACGTCTCGGTGCTCGGGCTCGACCCTTCCGCACGGCACCACGAACTGACCGAACGGATGGGAGTGATGCTGCAGAGCGGCGGCGTGTACCCGTCGGCGCGCGTGCGCGACGTCGTCGCGCATTTCTGTGCGCTGCACGGCCGCGGCGCGGACGCCGGCACGCTCATCGATCAGGTGGGCCTCTCCCACCGTGCCGGTGCGGTGTGGCGCCGTCTCTCCGGCGGGGAGCAGCAACGGGTGTCACTCGCGCTTGCGCTCGCAGCGCGTCCGGAAATCGCATTCCTTGACGAGCCCACGAGCGGTGTTGATGCGGAGGGACGCGATGCCATCCGCGCGATCATCCGCCAGCTCTCTGACGACGGCTGCACGGTGGTGCTCGCCAGCCACGAGCTGGCAGAGGCCGCAAGAGTCGCCGACAACGTGGTCCTGTTCCGCGCCGGGCGGGTCGCGGCGGCCGGGCCGCTGCGCGACCTGCTGCAGCGGCGGGGCACTGTGGGGTTTGCGTCGTCGCCCGGGATCGACACCGTCGCCCTGTCCGCCCACCTCGGCCACGGGGTCAATCCACGGGGGGACGGCCGCTACGAGGTCGACGCCGAGGGCACACCTCACGTCGTGTCGCTGCTGACCGGATGGCTGGCCGCGAACGGGCTGCCGCTCGGCTCCCTGGACACAGGCAACGAGACCCTGGAGGATGCGTACCGCCGCATCACGGGGGGTGGCGCATGAGGCGCGTGCTCGTCCAGCTGCGTGCCGAGACCACGCTTGTCCTGCGCAACGGTGAGCAGCTGCTGCTCACCCTCGTCATCCCCGTGCTCCTGCTCAGCTTCTTCTCGGTTGTCGACGTGCTCCCCTCCGGCACCCAGGACCCGGAGGACTTCCTCCTGCCGGGAATCGTCGCGCTTGCTGTCATGTCCACCGCGATGGTCAGTCTCGGCATCGCAACAGGCTTCGAGCGCAGTTACATGGTGCTGAAGCGCCTCGGTGCCACCCCGCTACGGCGCGGCGAGCTGGTCACCGCCAAGATGCTGTCCGTGTTCGCCATAGAGCTGCTGCAGCTGGCCGTCCTGCTCCCCCTCGGCACCGCGCTCGGCTGGGCTCCGGGGGACGGCAGCGCATGGCTTCTCGTCCCGGCCGTGCTGCTCGGCACGTCCGCGTTCACGGGCATCGGCCTGACGCTCGCGGGAACCCTTCGCGGCGAGGTCAACCTTGCCGCACAGAACGGCCTGTACCTGGTGCTCCTGCTGCTCGGCGGCATGGTCATCCCCGTGTCGTCACTGCCGTCACCGTTGCGTGCGGTCGCCGAGCTGCTGCCGTCCTCGGCACTGGCGGACGTGGTCCGTGACGCTCTCACCGGCGCGGGGAATCAGCCGGGTTCCTCCTGGGTGGTTCTTGCTGTGTGGGCCGTGGCCACACCCACGGTGGCGGCCCGCACCTTCCGCTGGAGCTAGCCGCGGCGGGACATCACCGTCACCGGGTGCCCGTTCAGTTCCGAGTCACGTAACCGTTCCCAGCCCATCGACTCGTACCAGCCCGCCTCGCTCTCGGTGTAGAGCCACAGACCGCCCTGCACGCGGGCCGACACAGTCTCGACGAGCGCACGACCCGCACCCCTGCCGCGGTGCGCCGGCAGCACGTACACCGCCGCCAGCCACGGGCCTGGTTCCGTGGCGCCGGGAAGCTCGTCGTCGATCACGACCGAGGCGGTACCCACGATCTCACCGTCCTCCACGGCGACCACGCAGTGCGGGGGTGCGGCACCGTTCGCGTCACCGCGCGCCCACTCGTCCAGGTACCACTCCGCGGTGTCGTCAGGGAACAGGTGGGGCCACTCGGCAACGAGCCACCCGGCCACCCGCCGGCGCACGTCCGGGTCCGGCGGGAGGTCCAGGATCTCCATCGCGTCAGGCAGGTGTGTGCGGGTTCTCCGGCGCCGGTCTGCTGCGGCGGAACGCCTCCTCGACCTCGCCGTACGTCAACGGCTCGTCGGTCCCCGTGACCTCGGCGTCTGGCATGCGGGCATCACGCCGGTACGTCTGCTGTGCGTAGAAGCCGCGCATCATGCGCCGCGAGAAGATGAAGATGATCACGATCCACATGAACACGGACCCGCCGAGCTTCATGATGCCTCCCGCTGCCTGCTGGTCGGAGAGGACGCTGATCCCGCCCACGCGCACCGGCGTGTCGTAGTGCCTGTACACGGGACCCTCCGCGAAGGTCAGCCACCCCGCCGGGATCGTGGGCACGAGCGACATCGAGAACAGGTAGATCATCTTCGCGCCGTCGCTCACGCGCCACTCGCGTGCCGGCCCGCAGATGGGGATCCACATGACGAAAGCGCTCACCACCAGGAGGACGTGCAGCAGGTAGTGCACGGGGCCGTTGGAGGCACTGAGGTTCACAAGTTGCGGGATGTGAGTGGTGAGGACCACCAGGTTGTACACCAGTGCGGCGGCGGCAGGCCTGGTGAGGAACCTCGCGGCGCGGCGCACCCTCCCCTCGCCGATGATGATCCGGAACAGCCATTCCGGAGTGGCCAGCAGGGCGAGCGGCGGCACGAACATGGACAGGCTCATGTGCTGGATCATGTGCACGGAGTACAGGTACTCCTCTGCGATGTCGTGCATCGGCCAGTCGGTCGACAGCCACATGAGGGTGATCATCAGGCTGAAGGTGACGACCTGCCTGCGGGTCACGACCTGACCGGGCGGGGCCACCTGCGGACCGATGACGCGCACCGCGTAGACGAAGCCGATGATGAGCGCGATCATCAGCACCCATACCTCCAGGTGCAGCTGGAAGCGCCACGGATCCGGGTTGGTGGAGATGTCGTATCCGACGGCGAGCATCCGCGGTCGACCTTTCGGGGTCAGGCGATGAAGAACTTGAACGTGGCGAGGGCCGCGATGTAGCAGAACAACGCCAGGCCCAGTCCCGTGTAGAAGAGGAAACTGAAGAGCTTGTTGTCGAACTTGAGGTGCATGAAGTACGACACGACCATGACAAACTTGATGACCATCATGATCATGAGGGACGGCATGAAGAGCGGCCCGAAGTCCACGTAGTAGGTGGACACCTCGAGGGCCGTGATCGCGGCGAGAATCAAGGCGATCTTGATGTAGCCGGCATCGGACATGCCGTGCTCGTGGGAATCGTGCTTCTCTTCGGTGGTGGCGCTCATGGTGTCCTCTCGGTCAGGCGGGGATCAGATAGACGAGTGTGAAGATGACGATCCACACGATGTCGACGAAGTGCCAGTACAGACCGACCATCTCGACGACCTCGGCCTTGTTGCCGGTGATGCGGTTCTTCTTGATGATGCCCATGGTGGAGAGCAGGAGGATCACGCCGACCGACACGTGGACACCGTGGAAACCGGTGAGCGTGTAGAAGCTGGAGCCGAAGAGGCTGGTGGTGAAGCCCAGGCCCTCGCGGTAGAACGCCGTGAACTCGTACACCTGGCCGCCGATGAATGTGGAGCCGAGTACGGCCGTGACGGTCAGCCACAGGTTCGTCTTGGCATCGTCATTGCGCTGCGCCGCGGTCACGGCGAGCACCATGGTCAGCGACGACATCAGCAGCACGAAGCTGCTGTCCGAGGTGAACGGGATGTCGTAGATGGCTGACGGGTGCGGGCCGTCCGAGACGCGGCCGCGGTACAGCATGTAGGTGGAGATCAGACCGCCGAAGAGCAGGCACTCCGAACCGAGGAACAGCCACATCGCCAGCTTGTTGTTGGACAGGCCGGTGGAGCTGTGGTGACCGTGGCCGGAGCCGTGGTCTGCGTGGACTGCGACGTCAGCCAAGGGGGGCGATCTCCTTCGTGGAGCCGTCGGTTGACGGCGGGTCGATCTCTGATGCGTCCGGCACGGAGGGCTCGAGCACCCAGCCGAAGCTCGCGAGCAGCAGCACGGCGGCACCGACCACCATCACGGGGATGCCGTAGATGGTGCCGAGACCCAGGGTCCCGATGCCGAGGGCCAGCACCAGCGGCCAGTAGGAGGGACCGGGCAGGTGGATGTCCGCATCCGCCGCCTCTTCCTCCGCGCGCACCAGATCGGCGCCGTCCGCGACGCGCCGCATGGTGTGCGTGGCGGTGTCCTCCTCGTACTTGCGGTGGAAGAACTCGTCCAGGTGGTGCACCACCGGGATTCGGTCGAAGTTGTGCGGCTTCGGGGGGTTGGTGGTGAGCCACTCGAGCGTGCGTGCGTCCCACGGGTCTGCGCTGGCCTTCGGGCCCTTCTTCGCCGTGTAGACGACATTGATGAGGAAGGCGAGGACGCCGGCCGTGAGGATGAACGAGCCGATCGAGGCGACCATGTTCCAGAACGCCAGGTTGAAGAAACCCTCGCCGGCTCGGGCCTCGGTCCATACGTACATGCGTCGCGGCTGTCCCTGCAGGCCGAGGATGTGCATCGGACCGAAGGTGAGGTTCATGCCGAAGAACATCAGCCAGAAGTTCCAGGAGCCGAGCTTCTCGTTGAGGAGACGGCCGAAGACCTTCGGCCACCAGTAGTAGAAGCCGGAGAAGAGGCCGAACACCATCCCGCCGAAGAGCACGTAGTGGAAGTGCGCCACGATGTAGTAGGTGTCCGTCTGCTGTGTGTCCGACGGTGCGACGGAGTGCGTCACTCCCGACAGGCCGCCCACGGTGAACAGCAGCACCAGGCCGATCGCGAACTTCATCGCGGTCGTGTACCAGATCTTGCCCCCCCACATGGTGAGCAGCCAGTTGAAGATCTTGACGCCCGTGGGGATGGCAATCGCCATGGTGGCGATGGAGAAGACCGCCACGGACACCGGGCCGAGACCGGTGGCGAACATGTGGTGGGCCCACACACCGAAGCCGACCAGGCCGATGGACGCACCGGAGAACACCACGAACGGGTAGCCGAACAGCGGCTTCCGCGAGAACGTGGGCAGGACCTCGGAGATGATGCCGAAGCCCGGCAGGATCAGCACGTACACCTCGGGATGGCCGAAGATCCAGAAGAGGTGCTGCCACAGCAGCGGGTCACCGCCGGCGGCCGCGTCGAAGAACGTGGCCCCGTACTCGCGCTGGAACATCAGCAGCACCAGCGCCACCGTGATCACCGGGAGGGAGAACACGAGGAGGAACTGGACCACGAGGATCATCCAGGTGAACACCGGCATCTTCATGAAGGTCATGCCGGGCGCGCGCATGTTGAGCACCGTGACGATCAGGTTGATGGAGCCGATGAGGGAGGCGATTCCGGCGATCTGGAGACCGATCGTCCAGAAGTCCACGCCGTTCGAGGGCGAGAACACCGGGCCGGAGTTCGGGGCGTACATGAACCAGCCGCCGTCGGCCGCACCGCCGAGGAACCATGCCAGGTTCAGCACGATCCCGCCGATGACGAGGAGCCACAGCGACAGGGCGTTCAGGCGCGGGAACGCGACGTCACGGGCGCCGATCTGCAGCGGAAGGAAATAGTTGGCGAATGCCGCCGCCATCGGCATGGCGAAGAGGAAGATCATGGTGGTCGCGTGCATCGTGAACATCTGGTTGTAGACGTCGGCGTTCAGGATCTTGCCGTCCGGGAGGGCCAGCTGCAGGCGGATGAGGAGTGCCTCCACGCCGCCGACGATGAAGAAGAACATCGCGACGACGCCGTACATGATGCCGATCTTCTTGTGGTCGACGGTGAACAGCCAGGACTTCCAGCCTGACTCCATCATCGGTCGCTTGAGTGCGCCGAGACTGGAGCTCGGCGTGGCCACGGCAGGTGCCGCCGGTGCCGAGGAGGGTCGTTCAATGATCGCCATGGTGTTCTCCGGTCACTTCAGGGTCAGCAGGTAGGCAACGAGCTTGTCGATGTCGGTCTCGGACAGGCCGAGCGCCGGCATGCCGCGGTACTTGCCGTCGGTCGCACCGAGCTTGGTGGGGTCGGCGTACATCGGCTTCATGGCAGGCGCGTTGCGCAGCCACGCACGAAGGTCGGTCGCGTTGAGACACTCCTCGGAGACCCCGGCCAGGTACTTGGCACCGAACTCCTCGGACTTGGCGTTCCACACGTCGTCGCGGCATGACTTCTTCACGAGATCGAACATGGCGCCGGCGAAGGTGTTCCGCGACATCAGGTGGCTGAGGTTCGGCGCGGCACCGGAGTACACGTTCTCGTCCGGTGCGGCGATGACAAGCGTGCCGTCTGCGCGCTTCTGGCCGTTCACCTGGTGGCAGCGGACGCACTGGTTCAGGAACACCTGCTCGCCCTCGGCGGCGAGCGTCCCCGCGGCGGGTGCCGTGTAGGCCTTCTGCTGGTTGGCGACCCACTTCGCGAAATCCTCCTTGGACAGCGCGACGGCCTCCATGCGCATGTTGGCGTGCGACAGGCCGCAGAACTCGGTGCACTGGCCGGCATAGATGCCCGGCTTGTCGGCCTCCAGGCGGAGCAGGTTGATGCGGCCCGGCACGGCGTCCTTCTTGCCGTTCAGCGCGGGGATCCAGTACGAGAGGATGACGTCGCGGCTGGTCTCGCGCAGGAGCACCTTGGTGCCAACGGGCATGACCAGCTGGCCGGAGGTGATGATCGGCTGCTTGATGCCGAATTCGTCCTGCGCCGGGTAGTCGTACTCCCACCACCACTGCTGGCCGGTCACGTTGATCACCATCTCGGTGTCCTGCGTCTCGGCGAGGTCGAAGATGGTGCGAAAGGTGAAGACACCGACGACGCTAAGGATGAGCGCGGGGACGACGGTGAGCGTGATCTCCACGATCGGCCTGCCGTGCGCCTGGCTGGGGATCTCCTGGCCGCGGTCGCGGAATTTCAGGAAGATGTACGTGGCGAGCGCGAGGACGATCACGCCGACGATGCCGGCGATGGGGAAGACCAGCTTCTGCAGCTGGTTGATGTCGTGGGCGTTCGGGCCCTTCGGCTGGAAGATGTCCTGCGGCGCGTTGCGGGCGCAGCCGGTCAGGAAGAGGCCGGAGCCCGCCACGATCGAGGCGAGAACCCGGCGCTTTGTCTTGGGGGTCGGCTTCATGTCCATCTTCTTGTCTGTGGTGTGGTTCCCTGCGGTGCGGTCTGTGGGGGTCTTCACGGCACGATCACCTCGATCTCGCCCTCGGCGCCCGGCACCTCGATCTTGTAGCCGTCCTTCATCGCGATGGTCGGCTTCTTGATGTTGACTGTGAGCAGCTGCTCCTGGTTCTTGCCGGCGAGCTGCGTGCAGTTCTCGACCTTCTCGACGACGCCCGTCTCGGCGACCTTCTGCTCGCCGAGGTGGATTACCATGCGGTGCTCCTCCTCGTCGAGGTTGCGGAACAGGATGTTCACGTCGTTCGACCGCGCGACGGTGATGCTGTTGACGGGCTTCTGGATGCCGATCAGCTCGGCGTACGCCTTGCCGTCCTTGACGAACACGGTGGCGAGCACGTTGGCGCGGAGATTCACGGCATTGCCCGCGTGGTGGTCGTAGTGCTCGCCCTCCTCGGGTCCGCACTCGCGGTGCTCGATCGAGTACGGGTCCTCCTTGGCGTACTTCACTAGCTGGGCACGCTCACCGTCGATGCCCGTGTACACGCCCGCGCCCACGAGCACGAGCGCGCCGAGCGAGAGGACCGCAACGAGCGGACGCCCGCGGAAGGACGGCCTGTAGGCGGCCAGGAACGCGACGACCACGACTGCACTGGCCACCACGATGAAGGCGATCGCCCCGGCGGACTTCGAAATGTTCAGCATCACGCGGGAGAACAGGAACGCGATGACCGCGAGGGCGACCGCAGAGGCGACCGGGTACTCGAGCGGCCCGATGGACTTGGTGCGCACCATGTCGTTGTTGAAGCGGCGGTCGTTGGAGGCACGGTCCGCCCAGTTGGTGGTGAGCCACTCGGCCGCGCCGCCGAGCATCGCCGCCAGGCCCACGACGAAGACGACAGGGACGGTCGCCAGCCCGACGAGGGTCAACGCGACACCGAGAGCGAGCAGTGCGGGCCACGCACTGTCACGGGGTGCTGGTGCCGCGGCGGCGACAGCCTCCTCGACCGTGGCGGCGTCACCGCTGCCGTTGTGGAGGTTGATCCCCGCGAGGAAGCCACCGACGACCATCAGGCCGAGGAGTGCGACGGCACCGAGGTCGGACGGGTTCACCGTGAACGCGTAGACCACCGACGCGACGAGGGAGACCCCTGTGAGGCCGAGGAAGTACTTGGAGCCGGAGGAGAACATCGTGACCTACTTCTGCACGTACACCAGGAACCACAGGGCCATGTTGATCCCCGTGAGCACATACCAATACAACGCATGCGCCGAGACGACCTGCATGTCGTCGCTGCGGCCGCCGACCGAGCGGAAGAACGCGGCCACGCTGAAAGCGATGCCGACCGCGACGAGGACCAGCATGGTGCCGGTGATGGCGTAGAACATGCTCTGGTAGGCGCCGTCACGGACTCCGATGCCCATCTGGCTCCACACCGCGACCTGCGCGTTCACGATCGCCACGCCGATGCCTGCGGTGAGGCCGAGCGCCATGGAGCGGTGGCGGGCGTCATCACGGCGGGCGGAGTACACGGCCCACTGGGCCATGAAGCAGGCCACGAAGAACGTGACGAACATCGTGTTCGCTGCGACCTCGGGGATCTTGATGGCCTCGGGCAGCCAGTCCTTGATCATGTAGAAGCCGTCCGAGGACTCACGCACGGGCGCGGCCGCGCGGAACTTCATCCACGTGGCGAGCATCCCGGCCATCATCATCGAGATGCCGGCTCCCGCAATCGCCGTGACCACGAACACCTGGCGGCGGGGGGCGGCCTCACCGCGCTGGGGCAGGGCGATGGTCATGCCGACACCTCCGACTTGGGCTTTGCGTCAAGGACTGGTTCCGCCGACGACACTGTGGCGAGTGCGGCGAAGTTGTCGTGCGGGGCAGGCGAGGGGATCGCCCACTCGAGTGTGTGGCCGTCCCACGGGTCGTCACCGGCGCGCACGCCGGCGCGCACGGCCGCGATGATCGCACCCGCCGCGGCAAGAATGCTGAGCGCCACGAGAGCATGTCCCGCAGCGGTGAGGCCGTTCCACAGTCCGCTCGGCCCGGAATATGTGAAGCCGTCGACCGCGTCCGCGGGCTGGTCGGCAAAACCGGCGATGTAGTTGGGGAAGGAGGACAGCACGGTCCCGACCAGGGCAAGGCCGGCGAGCGGAAGCGTCCTGCCCTGCGGCACGGTCACGCCCCACAGTTTCGGTGCCCAGTGGAGCAGGGCGCCGGTCACGACCATCACGGTGCCGTAGACCACGTAGGTGGTGGCACCCTCCTCGAAGGCGGTGCCCGCGAGCCCTGCCGCCTTGATGTTCTGCAGCATCCCGCCGAGCATGCCCACGAACACCATCCCGGTGCCGAGGAACGCGAACGCGAACGGGGCGCTGACCCTGGGCTTGCCGGCCTTCAGCACGAACAGGCTGGCCCCGAGGGCCACGAGAACGCCTAGCACCGGCAGGCCGTTGAAGATCAGGTACGGGAGCGCACTGCTCACCGTGTCGCCCGCGGCACCGTCGGTGGACAGCACGTGCTGGGACTGCGTCACGGCACCGAGCGCACCCGCGGACACCAGACCGACGCCGGCGAACACGGCGGCGCGGAGCGGCTGGCGCGCGCCGGCGGTGACCGGAGCGATGTCCGCGAGCACCGCGACGGCGACGGCCGCGAACACGAACGTGGCGGGCTGGGTCATGGCGAAGTGGAGGTGATCCGCGATGGCCTTGTTCCCGCCGAAAGCGACGCGGGCATACGTGTGGTCGACGTAGAGATATGCGACGGTGCCAATGGTGACCGGGAGGGTCAGGACGGCCGCGACGGACCCCACGAGTCCGCCCCACGAGAAGGCAGGCACATCGTCAGTTCCCATGCCCGGCGCGCGGGACGTGAGCACCGTGGTCGCCACTGAAGTGGCCGAGGCCGCGAGACCGGCAGTGGCGAGAGCAACGCCGAGGAGATACATGTCGACAAGGTTCGTGTTGCCGCCACCGGGGCCGCCGTTGCCGATGATCGAGATGATTACCATCACGGATCCGAGGTCCCATGCCCAGAAACCGAACTGGGCGAGGCGGGGGAAGGAGATGGCGCGCGACCCGACCTGCATGGGCACGACCGCCACGGCAAGGCCGAGGGCCAGCGGGGCGAGTGCACCGAACACCAGCAGGTAGCGGAAGAGCGCCAGAAGCTGAGGGGTGGCATCGCCGTCGAAGATCGAGTACCCGCTGCTCATCCGCTCGAGACCGATGATCACGCCGATGACCGCCGCTGCAACAGCGGCCACGAGGGACTCGCCGACCATCAGACGACCGATCTTCTTGTGGTCACTGCTCGTCAGCCAGGTCGCCACCGCTGCCACCAGGCCGGTTCGCGCGGACCCGGCCGGGGCGCCTGCGTGCGTATCAATGGTCGTCATTTGCCGAAGGTCTCCCAGACGCACCCCGTCTGTCCACAGGGACGAAGGAGGTACACATGCCGATTACTAACGAGCCAACACTATCCACCGACCCCTCGCCAATCGGAAATCCCGCGATGTGACGCAAGTAGTGCGATTGCGCCTGATTTGAGGGGTTCAGCGGACCAGGACGTCCACGGTGAGGGCGACGAAAAGCACGGAGAGGTAGGTGATCGAGAACGAGAACAGCTTCATCGACCGGGACGCCGTGGGCGCCCGGCCTAGTGCGATTGTGCCCCCCAGGAAGAGGGCACCAAGGACCCCTGCAGCCCCCGCATAGACGGGTCCCAGTTCGGCAACCCATACGAGGGAAAGGGACGCAGCGACAGTCGCTGCGCAGTACCACGTCATGGCCGCGGCCACTCTGGCCGGGGTCTCGACCGCCGGGAGCATGGGCACCCCGGCAGCCCGGTATTCATCGCTGTGGCGGATCGCAAGGGCCCAGAAGTGGGGCGGCGTCCACAAGAAAATCACCAGGAACAGCAGCCAGGGCTCCCAGGCGAGGGAGTTGGTGACCGCAGCCCAGCCCACCAGGACCGGCACGGCCCCTGCGGCACCGCCGATGACGATGTTCTGCTTGCTGGTCCGCTTCAGCCAGAGGCTGTAGATGAAGACGTAGAAGAAGGTTGCCGACATGCAGAGGCATGCCGCCAGCAGGTTGGCCCCCGCCCACAGGACCGCGAAGGCGACGATTTCCAGCCCGATGGCAAAGACGAGGGCGTTCCGGGGGGCGATCAGGCCGGTCACCAGGGGCCGGTTCTTGGTGCGCTCCATGAGGCCGTCGATGTCCCGGTCGATGTACATGTTGATGGCATTCGCACCGCCGGCGGCCAGGGTCCCACCCACCAAAGTGATGAGAATCAGTGAGAACGACGGCCAACCACCCTCTGCCAGCACCATCGTGGGGACAGTCGTGATGAGCAGGAGCTCGACCACGCGCAGTTTCATGAGCGCCACGTACCCCCCGAGCACGCTGCGCGGTGTCCGCGACGAGTTGTGGCCCCCGGGCGTCAGGCGCGACGGGACAACGGGACGGACGCGCAGTGACACAGAGGACCATCGTAGGAGGGGCATGCAACCCCGACCAATCGGCAGCACAATGTTTTGCGTGAACATCGTCTCCCCCGCGCGTCGCCCGTCCGTGCGGGGCTCGGTGATGCCGGACGAGGCCGTCCTCGTGGAGGAGGACACCACAGTCGCCCCGGACAACCCGTGGGTCGTCATCGTGTGGAACGACCCCATCAACCTGATGTCCTACGTGACCTTCGTGCTGCAGAAACTGTTCGGGTACTCGCTCGAGAAGGCCACCGAGCTGATGCTCGATGTGCACGAGAAGGGCCGCGCGGTGGTCAGTGCCGGGGCCAGGGAGAAGGCCGAAATCGACGTGTTCCGGCTGCACGAGCACGGGCTCTGGGCCACGATGGAGCAGGACGGGAAGGGAAGCCCGGAATGAGACGGCGACGCCAGCCCGGCCCTGTCCTGCGCAATGCGGACGGCACGTTCACGCTGCAGCTGGAGGACCACGAACGCGAGGCTCTCAGGTCCTTCGCGTCGCAGCTGCGCGAGCTCGTTGCCGGTGACACGCACGACCCCCGGGTGACACGCCTCTTCCCCGTCGCCTACAACGACGACGCAGAGGCCGACGCGGAGTACCAGAGGTTCATGCGCGACGAGCTGGTCACCTCGCGGCTCGCCACGATCGACCAGGTCGACGCGATGCTGTCCGCGGACGGCACGCTCACCGAGGCCGACATCATGAGGTTGATGCTCACGGTCAACTCCCTCCGGCTCGTGCTCGGCACCCTCCTCGACGTCACGGAGGACGACACGGAGCCCGAGTGGGACGATGACGACCCCGTGGCCGCCCAGTGGCATCTCTACGGGTGGTTCGGGTGGCTGCTGGAGTGGATCGTGGAGGCCCAGTCAGCCGGTGACGCCCAGTAGCGGCGGGTGAAACCCGTCCGCACGGGCCCCGGGCGATCCCGTCCGTTCGCAGCCGGTGCGCAACCCCTGCACGAACGCGGTGGTGCGCCGATAATGTTCAAGTGCTCTCAACCGGAGTCGTCCGAGCCCCCATCGTCTAGTGGCCCAGGACACCACCCTTTCAAGGTGGCGGCACGGGTTCGAATCCCGTTGGGGGTGCCAAGACCAAGTGGTCACACACCTGGTCCCGTGGTGAAGTTGGAGTTCACGCCGGCCTGTCAAGCCGGAGGTCGCGGGTTCGAGTCCCGTCGGGACCGCCATATGGCGGAAACGCACATATGTCCGTCGTCGCAGCAATGCGGTGACGGCACGGTCGAGTAGCTCAGTTGGCAGAGCACACGCCTGAAAAGCGTGGGGTCACCGGATCGACGCCGGTCTCGACCACAGCAACGGCGGCCTCCGGGCCGCCGTTCTCGTTTTCTCAGCCCTTGTTGTTGAGCCGCAAGAGAGTCTCCTGGGCGACCGTGGCCACGTGCGTCCCGTCCTCGGAGAACACGTAGCCGAACGCCAGACCCCGGCCGTTGACGTACGCATGGCAGTTCATCTCGAAGAGGTGCCACTTCGTCATGTCCACGTCGCGGTGGAACCAGACGGTGTGGTCGAGGCTGGCCGAGAAGAACGAGTTCTCCACGTCCCAGAAACGGGCCAGCTCCGGGACGCCGTTGTTGACCGCACCGGTGGGCAGGTCGTCAGACAGGTACGCCAGGGCACAGCGGTTCAGCAACTGGTTGCCGCCGAAGTCCTCGGTGGTGCGGTACCACGACATCAGCTGGCCGCTGCCGTCACGGTTCCCGAACCGCATCGACCTGTCCACGTCCTTCTGCTGGAACGCGCCCATCCACGTGTCGGCAAACGCCTCGATGTCGCCCGGCATCGGCACGCCGGCGGGGAGCGGGACGGGCGAGGAGTCCACCGACTCTTCGTGCACCTGGAAGCTCGCCTCCAGGTTCAGGATCGCACCGAACGACTGCCGCGCGACGACACGGCGCGTGGCAAAGCTGCGCCCGTTGCGGATGCGGTCGACCTCGTAGCGCACTGTCTCGGAGTTGTCACCGCGTCGGATGAAGTACGCGCGCACGGAATGCGGCACGAAACCGTCGTCCACCGTCTGCGTGGCGGCGACGAGTGCCTGGGCGACGATGTGCCCGCCGTACAGGCCGCCCCACGGGTACGGGTGACCCGACCCGACAAAAGCATCGGCGCCGTGCTCGGTGAGTGCGAAGAGGTCCTGGAGGCTCACGAGACGACGAGGACCACGAGCACCTCGCCGGAGACGTGGCTCTCCAGCTCGAACTCACCCGGCTTGTCCGCGGTGAAACTGATGGACGACATCACGCCCTTCGGTGTCTCGCCGGTGGAGAGGTCATAGCCGTGCAGGTGGAACTCGTCGTCCCCGTCGGGGTTGGTGAGGTTGATGGTCACGGGGACGCCCGTGGCGATGGACTCCCTGCGCTCGGGCCCACTGTCCACGCCGACAGTGACGTTGACAACCACCGGGGCGAGTTTTGATGCCGGCGCGGCGGTGGAGACAGGCACGGACTGATCAGCGGACGGCACCGAAGTTTCGGCGGTGTCCGAGATTCCCGACCCTCCGCAGGCCGAGAGCGCGAGCACGAGGGCGAAAAGGGGGGCTGTTCTCTTCATCTGCCCATGTTCCCACCTGTGGGGGGCTGCACGACAATCAGGATTGCCCGTGACGGGCCCTGTGGAGTGCCTGCTCAGCTGCCGTATGCAAAACCGAGGTCTGGCGCGGTGAGCAGGGGTGCGTACGTGATCCCTGCGTCTGCGGCCATCGCGGCGCACGTGCCGCCGCGGTCCACGATGACGGTGATCAGCACGACCTCTGCACCGAACTCACGCACGACATCGACCGCCTCGAACAACGATGTGCCGCGCGTGACGGTGTCCTCGGTGATCACGACCCTGTCGCCCGGCTGCAGCGCACCGGCGAGACGGCCGGTGACCCCGTGGTCCTTCGCCTCCTTGCGCACGCTGAAGCTGCGCAGGTTCACGCCGCGCGTGGCGGCGACCGCGGCGACACCGAACGCGACCGGGTCAGCGCCCATGGTGAGGCCACCGATCGCGGTCGCACCTGCGGGGATGACCTGGAGCGCGGCGTCGGCAACGAGCACGATCCCGTCCGCGCGGCATGCGGTCTGCTTCGTGTCGAGGAACCAGGTGCTCTTGCGGCCCGATTTCAGGGTGAAGTCGCCCGTCTTCAGCGAGTGCCGGAACACATGGTCACGAAGTGCCGCCCTGACCGGGTCAAGTGCGGGAAGTCCTTGCGGCGTATGGGGAAAAACTTCAGTCACCGATTGCACTCTACAAGCGGACATCCAGAACAAAAGTACATAAATTGCGTTTTGAAACTCACGATTCGTCCCGCACTGGACGACATCACCACAATTCATTACACACAACACACAACGACGGAACGAACATGGCGACGAAGACGAAGAAGACAGAGAAGAAGACACCGCAGAAGCCCGAGATGACGAAGGCCCACAAGCAGGCGCTGGCGAACGGTCGCGCCGAGGGCAAGATCATCCGCGAGTACCTGGAGATCGTCGAGGCCACACGGCCGCGCCGGGGGCGCAAGCGCACCCCGGAGTCGATCGCGAAGCGTCTGTCAGCCATCAACGTGGAGATGCGCTCCGCCGACCCGGTCACGAAGGTGCGGCTGGTCCAGGAGAAGCTCAACCTGCGCAGCGAGCTCGCGGGCATGAAGACCCCCGCCCAGGTGAAGGCGGCGGAGGCGAAGTTTGTGAAGGTCGCCAAGAGCTTCAGCGACCGCAACGACATCAGTTTCGATGCCTGGCGCGAGGTGGGTGTCAGCCCTGCCGTGCTGAAGAAGGCCGGAATCCCCGCCGACTAGGCGTCTCCGCTAGGGAGTCAAGGAGTCGAGCGCGGCGATACCGAGGCCGGCGTGGCGCAGCACGCGGGACGGATCGAACGCCGCGTCAAGGTCACCGGCGCCGAGGTTCACGCGTGCATCGGATGCCAGGACCGCCCGGAAGTCGGTGCCGTCCTTGATCGCCGTGGCCGCGCACTCCTGCACGATGCGGTAGGCGTCGTCGCGCAGCATCCCAGCCGACACCATTGCGAGGAGCACCGACTGCGAGTAGACCACCCCGTGCAGCTGGTCGAGATTCGTGCGCATCCTCCCCGCGTCGACCTCCAGGTTCGACAGCAGAGACGTCATGCGGCGCATCATGTAATAGACGAGAGCAGTGGAGTCCGGCAGCACGATCCGCTCCGCCGACGAGTGCGAGATGTCGCGCTCGTGCCACAGCGGCACGTCCTGCAGGCCCACCTGCAGGTTCCCGCGCAGCACGCGCGACAGCCCACTGATCGTCTCGGCAGAGATCGGGTTGCGCTTGTGCGGCATGGCACTGCTGCCCTTCTGGCCCTTCGAGAAACCCTCGCGCACCTCGCCCACTTCCGTGCGCTGGAGATGGCGCAGCTCCACGGCGATCATCTCGAGCGTGGTGCCCGCGCTCGCGCACGCCCACAGGTACTCGGCGTGGCGGTCACGGGCGATCACCTGTGTCGCCGGCACTGCGGCCAGGCCGAGCCGCGCGGCGACGCGGTGCTCCACGGCCGGCGGGATGTTCGAGTACGTACCGACGGCACCCGAAAGCTTGCAGACCGCCACGGCGGAGCGCGCGGCTTGCATGCGCGAACGGTCACGGTCCACCTGCAGCGCCCACAGGGCGACCTTCGCGCCGAACGTGGTGGGCTCGGCGTGGATGCCGTGCGTGCGGCCGATCATCACGGTGCCCGCGTGCTCCCTGGCCATGGGCACGAGCACACGGAGCAGTTCCGTCTGGGTGGCGATGATGAGATCGGCGGAGTCCCGGAGGGCCCAGCACAGGCCGGTGTCCACCACGTCGGTGCTGGTGAGCCCATAGTGGATCCAGGCACCTGCCGGCGCACCGATGGCGCCCTGCACTGTGTCCACGAACGCGGCGACGTCGTGGTTGGTGACTGCCTCGCGCTCCTCAACCCTGTCCACGAACGCAGCATCGACGACCGGCGCGTTCCTGCGGCATGCCGCTGCGTCGGCCGCGGGCACGATACCCTCGGCCGCCATCTCCTCCGCGACCGCCAGCTCGATCTCGAGCCAGCGCGACATCTTGGCCTCCTCGCTGAACAGCGAGTCCACCTGGGGCGACGAGTAGCGGGGGATCATGGGCGCACCACGATCGCGTCGCGTGCGGGTCCTGTCCCGATGTAGGTGATGGGCACACCGGCCTCCTTCTCGATGATGTCGACCAGTTGCCGGGCCTGCGCGGGCAGCGCATCCCAGGAAGAGATGCCCTCCGTGCTGCACTTCCACCCCGGCACTGTCACGTACTCGGGCCTCACCTGTGCGAGCCGTTCCACCGTGTCGGGGTACTGCGTGATCCTCTCCCCGTCGATCGAGTACCCGGTGCACACCCTCACCTCGTCAAAGGTGTCGAGCACATCGAGCTTCGTGAGGGCGATCTCGGTGAGCGAGTTGAGGCGCACTGCGTGGCGCAGCATGACCGTGTCGCACCATCCGGTGCGGCGGCGCCTTCCCGTGACCGTCCCGAACTCGCGCCCGACGTCCACGAGCCTCTCGCCCAGTTCGTCGGTGAGCTCGCTGGGGAACGGCCCCATGCCGACTCGCGTGGTGTATGCCTTCGCGATGCCGACGATGCGGTCGATGTGGCGCGGCCCGAGGCCCGTGCCCACGGAGGCTCCGCCCGCGACGGGGTTGGACGACGTCACGTAGGGGTACGTCCCGTGGTCGATGTCGAGGAAGGTCGCCTGCGCGCCCTCCAGCAGGATCTGTGCGCCGGACTCGCGCGCCTCGTGGAGGAGGCTCACGGTGTCGGCCACGTACGGTGCGAGCCGCTCGGCATACGCGAGGAACTCAGTGACGACCTGATCCGCATCGAACGGCTCGCCGCCGAGATCAGCAACCTCCTTCGCGGCAGCCGCGGCGCGCTCGCGCAGCTTCTGCCCGAACGTGGCGGGGTTCAGCACCTCGCCCACGCGGATGCCCGAGCGCCGGAACTTGTCCACCATGGCCGGGCCGATGCCCTTCAGCGTGGTGCCGATTCTCGCGTCACCGCGGGCGGACTCGAGGGTGGCGTCGATGGACTGGTGCCACGGGAAGATGAGGTGCGCCAGGCTCGACACCTTGAGACGCGAGCACGACACGCCGCGCGACTCGAGCGAGTCGATCTCGCGGAACAGGGTGGGCAGGTCGACGACGACCCCGTTGCCGATGACGGGCGTGACGGTGCCGTAGAGCACACCACTGGGGGTGAGCTGCAGGGCGTACTTCTGGTCACCGACCACCACGGTGTGCCCGGCGTTGTGGCCGCCCTGGTAACGGACCACGTACTGGTTGCCGGCGGCGAGGAGGTCGATGACCTTGGCTTTGCCTTCGTCACCCCACTGGGTACCTACGACGACGGTGACGGTCATGATCGCTCCCCTTTCGGAACGTGACAGAACTCTATCGGGGCGGGCAAACCCTTCCGTGCCGGACCGCCCGCAACGGTAGGTTTCGTGACATGGCGGGCGTTCTGCGGAGGATGGAGTGGGCGACCATGTCGGGCGTCGAGCGGGCGGGACTCTGCCACCGCGGCATCGACGACATCTTCGACCCCGCCCTGCGTGCCTCCATCGGATCCCTCATCGAGGACGTGCGCACCCGGGGCGATGAGGCAGTGTGCGACGCACTCGCCAGGTTCGACGGCATCACCGTCACCCCGGACCAGCTCCGCGTGACCCCGGAGGAGATCGCCGGGGCGGTCATCGACCCCGCGGTCGAGGCGGCGATCATCGACGCGATCTCGCACCTGCGCGCCTTCAACGACCAACTCATGGAGCGTGCCTCCGACTGGCAGATCGAGATCGAGAACGGCCTGGTCGCCGGCGAGAAGATCACCCCCATCTCGAGCGTCGGGCTCTTCGTGCCGAGCGGCAAGGCCAGTTACCCCTCCGTGGCGTACCAACTGGGGGTCCCCGCCGTCGTCGCCGGTGTCCGCGACATCGTGCTGGTCGTTCCGCCGGTGCCGGGCGGCAACGGCGAGGTGGACCCTGCGGTGCTCGTGGTGTGCCGCCTCCTCGGCATCACCAACGTGTTCCGCGTGAACGGCCCCGCCGGCATCGCCGCGCTCGGGTTCGGCACGCAGTCGATCCCCCGCGTGCGCAAGGTCGTAGGGCCCGGCAGCCCGGCCGTGACGATCGCACAGGTGGAGATGCAGCGGCACGGCCTTGCCACGATGATGCTCCTCGGCCCGACCGAGAGCCTCGTGCTCACGGACCACACCGCCGACCCCTTCCGTCTGGCTGCCGACCTGTTGATCGAGGCCGAGCACGGCACGGACTCGTCCGTTGTCCTCGTCACGCCGTCGGCAGAGCTGGTGGACCTGGTGGACGCTGAACTGGAGCGTCAGGTCGCAGACCTGCCGCCGGCCCGTGCCGAGGCGGCGCGGGCCTCGCTCGGCACCAACGGCGGCGCCGTCATCACGGCCAACATGAACGAGGCGGTCGACGTGGCGAATGAGTACGCCGCCGAGCACATGCAGGTCATCGTGGACGCGCGCCACGAGGAGGCCGTGCTGGACGCGCTCATCAATGCCGGTGAGATCCTCTTGGGCCAGCACACCCCATTCAGCGCGGCCAACTTCGTGATCGGATGCCCGGCTTCGCTGCCCACCAGCGGTTTCGCGCACGTTTCCTCGGGGATCACCGTGGAGGCATTCCTGAAGCGCACCGCTGTCGCCCGGGCGAACGAGGCGGCACTTCGGCGCATGTCGCGCAGCATCGTGGCGCTCGCGGACCATGAGGGTTTCCCCGCGCACGGCAATGCGATCCGCCGCCGGTTCGGCTGATCAGAAGGGCGCGTCGCCGAGGACGGTCACGCGGTGGCCGTACCTGCGGTGCGGCCAGTAGTCCCAGATTGCCCGGTGCTGCGCGCAGCGGTTGTCCCACATGGCGACGGAATTCGGCTCCCACGTGAAGCGCACCTGGAAATTCGGGTGCTCCATGTGGTCGTAGAGATAGCCGAGGATGGCGTCGCTCTCGTCGCGGGGGATGCCGTCGATGTGCATGGTGAAGGCACGGTTCACGAACAGCCCCCGGCGCCCCGTCTCGGGGTGCGTGCGCACGACGGGGTGCTTCGCCCTCGGGTACGTGGGCTTGTCTGCGACACCTGCATAGAGCCCGCGGTACACGTGCTCACCGTCATGCACCGCCACGAGACCGTCCACGTAGGACCTCATACGTTCGCTCAACGCGTCGTAGGCCGCGTACATGCTGGCGAACATCGTGTCGCCGCCTGAGGGCGGGACCTCCTTGATGTGGAGGATGCTCTGCGCCGGCGGTTCCGGCTGGCACGAGACATCGGAGTGCCAGGCCTCGCCGTTCGCACGGCTCGAGTTCTCGTCCGCCGAGATGACCAGGATCTCCTCGCGCCCTGTCGCGTTCGTGGCTGCCGGGTGGATGTCGAGCTCCCCGAAGCGCCGGCCGAACTCGATGTGCTGGTCGATCGTCAGGTCCTGGTCCCGGAAGAACACCACGCAGTTCTCCAGTGACGCACGGTGGATCTCCGCGAACGTCTCGTCGTCAAGGTCAGCCAGATTCACACCCTCGATGAACGCACCGACGGCGGGGGTTGCCTTGCGCACGGTGATCCGTTCGTACGGGGCGCCCGGCGTCCAGTCCACCCTGGACCGCGGCCCGCCTCGTTTCCTCCCGGTGGTCCCCCCCATGCGGGGGAGAATACGGCACCCGTCAGGCGGCAACCACCGTGAGCTCTCCGTCCGCCACGTCCACACACACCGCGCCGTCCTCGGTGACTGCGCCGTCGAGAATCAGCACGGCCGCCTTGTCGGCGATCTCGCGCTGGATAAGGCGCTTCAAGGGTCGTGCACCGAAGACGGGGTCATACCCCTTCTCCGCCAGCATCACGCGCGCGGCAGGCGTGACCTGCAGGGTGATCCTGCGGCCGGCCATGCGCTGCACCAGGTGCTCCAGCTGGATGTCCACTATCAGGCCGATGTCGTCCTGCGCGAGGGTGCGGAAGCGCACGATCTCGTCGATGCGGTTCACGAACTCCGGCCGGAAGTACTCGATGGGCTCGCCCGGCAGGTTGCTCGTCATGATGAGCACGACGTTCGTGAAGTCAACGGTGCGGCCCTGGCCGTCGGTCAGACGGCCGTCATCCAGCACCTGGAGGAGAACGTTGAACACGTCGGGGTGGGCCTTCTCCACCTCGTCCAGAAGCACCACGCTGTACGGGCGGCGCCGCACTGCCTCCGTCAACTGGCCGCCCTCGTCGTATCCGACGTAGCCGGGCGGCGCGCCGATGAGGCGCGACACCGAGTACTTCTCCATGTACTCGGCCATGTCGATGCGCACCATCGCGCGCTCGTCGTCGAAGAGGAACTCCGCCAGCGCCCGCGCGAGCACGCACTCGCCCACACCCGAGGGCCCGAGGAACATGAACGAGCCGATCGGCCTGTTCGGGTCGGAGAGCCCGGCACGGCTGCGGCGGATTGCGTTCGACACCGCGGCCACCGCCTCGTCCTGGCCGATGACGCGCCTGTGCAGCAGGTCCTCCAGCCGGACCAGTTTCTGCATCTCGCCCTCCATCAGCCTGCTGACGGGGACTCCCGTCCACTTGCTGACGACCTCGGCAATGTCCTCGGCGTCCACCTCCTCTTTCAGCATGCGGTTGCCGGACTGCAGCTTGTCGAGGTGCCCGGTGGCGTCGGCGATGCGGCGCTCCAGCGCCGGGATGCGACCGTACTTGATCTCGGCGGCCTTCTCGAGGTCCGTCTCGCGCTCCACGTTGGTGCGCAGCGACTCGAGCTCCTCCTTCAGGGTGCGGATTGCGCCGATGGCCTCGCGCTCGGCCTCCCAGTGGCGCTTCATCTCCTCGATCTGGGTCTGCAGCCCGCCCAGTTCGTCCTCGAGCGCGCCGAGACGCTCTCGCGAGGCCGTGTCCGTCTCCTTCTCGAGCGCAACCTTCTCGATCTCCAGCTGCAGGGCGCGGCGCTGCACCACGTCGATCTCCGTGGGCAACGAGTCGATCTCGATGCGCAGCTTGCTGGCCGCCTCGTCCATCAGGTCAATCGCCTTGTCCGGCAGGAATCGGTTCGTGAGATAACGGTTGGAGAGCACGGCTGCGCTGACGAGCGCGGAGTCCTGGATGCGCACGCCGTGGTGCACCTCGTAGCGCTCCTTCAGGCCGCGCAGGATGGCGATGGTGTCGGCGACCGTGGGCTCTCCCACCCACACCTGCTGGAAGCGGCGCTCCAGGGCGGGATCCTTCTCCACGTGCTTGCGGAACTCGTCCAGCGTGGTGGCGCCGACCATGCGCAGCTCGCCCCGCGCGAGCATCGGCTTGATCATGTTCCCCGCGTCCAGTGCGCCCTCACCGCCCGCGCCGGCGCCGACGAGCGTGTGCATCTCGTCCACGAACGTGATGACCTCGCCGTCGGAGTCGGTGATCTCCTTCAGCACGGCCTTCAGGCGCTCCTCGAACTCGCCCCGGTACTTCGCGCCGGCGAGCATGCTTGCGATGTCCAGGGAGACGAGCCGCTTGTCCTTCAGGCCCTCCGGCACGTCGCCATCGGCAATGCGGCGGGCGAGACCCTCCACGATCGCCGTCTTGCCGACACCGGGCTCGCCGATGAGCACGGGGTTGTTCTTGGTGCGGCGCGACAGCACCTGGATCACGCGGCGGATCTCCTCGTCGCGGCCGATGACCGGGTCGATCTTGCCGTCGCGGGCACGTGCCGTGAGGTCGACGCCGTACTTCTCGAGCGCAGCGAACTGCGACTCAGGGTCCGGGGTGGTCACGCGGTGCGATCCGCGCACCTGCTGGAGTGCCTTCAGCAACTCCTCGCTAGGAACACCGACCCGCTGGTTCATCGCGAGGAGGAGATGCTCCACCGACAGGTAGTCGTCGCGCATGTCCTTGCGCGCCGAGTCGGCGTTCTGGAACACGTTCGAGAGCTCGCGGTTCATCCGTGGCTCCTGGCCGCCCTGCACGCGCGGCAGCTTCTCCACCGCCTCGTGGGCCCTGCCGCGCAGCATCTGGGGCGCGATGCCGAGTGCCTTCAGCGTGGGCGGCACGACGGTGTCGGTCTGGTCGAGCAGTGCGACCATCACGTGGTCGGGCGTGACATCGGGGTTGCCGTTCGCGCGCGCGGACTCGCCGGCGGCCGCGACCGCCTCCTGCGTGCGGGTCGTCCACTTCTTCGGGTCGATGGCCATGGGGGTTGACCTTCCTCTCGTCGCTTCGCTGTCAGCGCCGCGGCCGCAACGGGCCGGGCTGGTCGGAGAACAACTGGATGGCCTGGCGCAGCGGCACCAGGTCCGTGCCGGCGGTGTTCGCACGGCGCTCGATCTCCGAGATCGCGGCGGCGGCGAGGTTGCGCAACTGCCCCACCTCCTCGCGCAGGCGGATGACCTCCTGCTCGAGCGCCATCACGTGGCGGATGCCCTCCAGGTTCAAGCCGGTGGCGGCGAGCTCGGCGATGCGCCGCAGCCGCGCGATGTCCGCGTCGCTGTAGCGGCGGTTGCCGCCCGAAGTCCGTGCCGGCGACAGCAGGCCGCGGCGCTCGTAGATGCGCAGGGTCTGGGGGTGCATGCCGGCGAGTTCCGCGGCGACCGAGATCACGTAGACGGCCTGCTCGTGCCCGCGCATCACTTGCTCCTCGATTCCTCGTCACGGGGCGGGCGCAGCACCCGGGCGAGTTCCTCCACGGCGCGCTGCTCGTCGGCCGAGAGCGCATCGGGAACCGCCACCTCCACCGTCACGATGAGATCGCCGCGCTTGCCCTCGGCTCCGATGCCGTGCCCCTTCACGCGGTGGCGCGAGCCGGACTGCGTGCCCGGCTTCAGGCGCAGCGACACGTCGCCGCCCTCGAGCGTCTGCACCGCGATCGTGCCGCCGAGCACCGCCTCCGTGAACGACACGGGAACTCTCACGAGGAGGTTCGTGCCCTCACGCCCGAACGTGCGGTGGGGCACCACGTTGCACTCCACGAACAGGTCGCCC
>JBJTCK010000006.1:0-2648 GCA_046091825.1 Actinomycetota bacterium
CTTCAGGGCCCTCACGTTCTTCACGTCGTTCGCCAGCCGCGCGAGCGACGCAGTGGAGATCTTGCGACCCGTGCGCACCGGGATGTCGTAGACGACCAGGGGCAGGTCCGTGGCCTCCGCCATTGCCGTGATGTGAGCGACCAGGCCGGCCTGCGAGGGACGGTTGTAGTACGGGCCCACTGCGAGGATCCCGGCCGCGCCGAGCGCCGTCACCTCCCTGGTCAGGTGCACGGAGTGGGCGGTGTCGTTGGAGCCGCTTCCAGCAATCACAGGGATCGACACCGCCTTGATGACGGCGTCCCACAGCTCGAGCTTCTCGGTATCCGTGAGGGTGGAGGACTCACCGGTGGTGCCCGAGACGACAAGCCCGTCGTTGCCGTTTGCCTCCAGCCACTTCGCCAGACGGATGGCCTCGTTGATGTTGAGCGCGCCGTCGGCCGTGAACGGCGTGATCATCGCCGTGAGGACCTGCCCGAAGAGTGCCATGCCCCAAGTATTGCCCATGAGGGGGGTTGCGCCCCTCCCGTATCAACGGGAAGGGCGCCGACCTGTCAGGCCTGCTCGCCGGGGGCGGGCATCTCCTTGCCGATCTCGAAGGCCAGGAACTCCTCGCCGGTGTCCTGCCAGTCCTCGAACTGGATGACCCCGAGCTCCTCGAAGCGGCGACGCAGCCACATGTCGTTGCGGTCGAGGAGGCCGAGCTTCTTGCAGTTGGGGACGATCTTCGAGAACAGCATCTGCTGGAACATGACCCGGGTGGGGTCGGCCAGCGTGAGCGGGGCGATCTCCTTGGTGTTCACGCCCAGGCGGTCCCACACCTCCTGCTGGAGGAAACGGTCGCGCATGCGCACGCTCGCCTCGAACGCGAACTCCTGGCGCTCCTTGATCTCGGCGTCCGACATCCCGTCGTAGACCTCCTTCAGGCTGAGCACGCCGAACGCTACGTGGCGGGCCTCGTCGCTCATCACGTAGCGCAGGAGCTTCTTCAGCAGCGGCTCGTTCGTGAGCTGGTGCAGGAAACCGAACGCTGCGAGGGCGAGGCCCTCGACCATGATCTGCATCCCGAGGTAGGTGAAGTCCCAGCGGCTGTCGTTCACGATGTCGTCCAGGAGCATCCGCAGGTGCGCGTTGATCTGGTACTCGCCCCCCAGCTTCTCCTGCAGGTAGCGGCCGAAGACCTCCACGTGCCGGGCCTCGTCCACCACCTGGGTGCTCGCGTAGAGCTTGGCGTCGTACCATGGCACCGTCTCGGTGATCTTGGCGGTGCAGATGAGGGCACCCTGCTCGCCGTGGAGGAACTGGCTCAGCTGCCAGCGGCGGCTCTCGATGCCGAAGTCCAGCCACTCCTTGTCGCCCCAGTGCCTGATCGAGGTGTCCGCGTACAGCGCGGGGTCCATCCCGGGCCCCAGCAGCGCCTGGTCCTCCGCCATGACCTTCTCCATGTCGACATCGGTGTCCCACTCGAGGTCGGTGCTGCCATTCCACTGGCCGGTCTTGGCCTTCTCGTAGAGCTTGCGCAGGTTCGGGCGCGCGAGCGAGTAGTCCCAGGTGAAGATCGAGTCGGCGTTGTTCTTCACCACGTGCTCCACGGCATCGACGTCGTGGTTGGTGACGGCGAGGATCGCCTCGATGTCGTTCAGTTCGTCGCGGCCGATCATTTCCTGGTTGGACTTCTCGGAGATACTCATGTTGTTCTCGCTTTCGTGGGTTTGGGTGTTCGGTTCGGGAATGTCAGGCCGGGCGGACCGCGGCGACGAGGAAGGTCCGCACGAGCCGCGTGACGGACCCCCTGTCGGTGAGGTCGAAGACCTGTGACGGGGACAGGTAGTGGGAGATCGTGAGCCGCACCACCACGTCGATGATCTCGGCGGCCTCTGATGCGGGGATGAACTCGTCGGTGAACGGGGTGATGAAGCCGGTCGCGACGCTGATGATGCGGTCGAGCCCGTCGAGCGTGAGGTCGCCCAGCGCCACGCCGGGCTGGGTGGCGAGGAGTGCCGCCAGTTCGGTGTCCTCGCGCAGGGCGCGCGAGGCGGCCACGATGACCCGCACCAGGAACTCCTCCAGTGACGCGGCCCCCTCCAGCTCGGCACGGATGTCGGCGAAAAACTCCTCGATGGAGTGGCGCCGGACGGCATCGAAGAGGACGTCACGCCCGCCCGGGAAGATGCGGTAGAGAGTGGCGCGGGAGATCCCCGCCGCCGCGCACACGTCGTCCATGGTCACCTTGTCGCGGCCGATCAGGCGGAGGCACCCGCGG
Source organism: Actinomycetota bacterium (assembly GCA_046091825.1). GTDB lineage: Bacteria > Actinomycetota > Acidimicrobiia > Acidimicrobiales > Ilumatobacteraceae > UBA2093. Next base: position 2,261 of record JBJTCK010000006.1, read on the forward strand.
GCCGCGTCGATCACCGCTTGCTCCGACTCGTGCGGGGGCGCCTCAGCGTTCGCATCGGTGTTCGCCTCTGCTCCGGGTGTGGTGACGGGCGCCACGGACATGGTCAGACAGTACGGCCGATTGCGTCTCAATGTCAACAGTCACACCCCGTTCCCAATTGTTGACTTTGTCAGTCGGGATTCAGGCGGGATAGTTTTTCCCGATCTCCCAACGAAAGGATCCGAACAATGCGCCGCATTGCCCTCTCCCTCCTCGCAGTCTCCGCACTCGGCCTCGCCGCGTGCGGTGGACGCGACTCCGCATCAGACACGACCGCTGCAGCCGCCGACACGGGTGCAGGCACCGGCAACGAGTGCACTGCCGGCAAGACGCTCGCCGAGGGCAAGCT
>JBJTCK010000007.1:0-33555 GCA_046091825.1 Actinomycetota bacterium
GGAGCCTTCTTGGCTGCTGCCTTCTTCTTTGCTGCCACTTTGAGTTTCCTCTCGTTGGGTAAGTGGTTACTTACGGTTTGGGTTCAGCTGAGCCTTCAGTGTCGAGCTCGCTGTGAACTTCATCGCAGTGGAAGCCGGCACTGTGACGGTCGCACCCGTTTGCGGGTTGCGACCAGTGCGGGCCTTGCGATTGGTGGTGCTGAACGCGCCGAAGCCCGGCCATGCCACCTTTTCGCCCTTCTTGGTAGAAGCCACCACAAGTTCGAAGAACGCGGCGAGTGTTCGTTCGGCATCTGCCTTGGAACAATCGGCGGCCTTCGCAACTTCTTCGATGAGCTCTGCTTTGGTCATTGTTGGTTCCTCCTCGGATCGGAGTGGTGTGACTATCTGACCTCCTCGGAACGGTCATTGCAAGCATTTCGGTGCTTGCAAATGCAAGTACACGCAAATTTGGCGATCATGAACGACGACCGATGCACGTTGTTCGTCGAGCCGCCAACACCTCATGCGTCACTCCGCGTCGGCAGACAATCGCCGCGATCTGCTGGCTCCAGGTGTGCAGGCGGACGCTGGCAGACCAGAACGTCGGTTCCCCGCAAACCCAATCTGGGCAAGGGTTTGCGGGTTTGCGGACAGGTCGCGACGCAACGTCGACCGTACCTGACGCTCGTCGCACGTGCGCACACACCAGAAGAGAATGCCGGGCACCTGCGCATCTCGAACGTGCCCGGGATGGCGAACTGCGCGCACCGTCGAGGGCACGCCGGAGAGGGCAGAAAAATTTCCGAAAAATTCTGCGGAAGACCCTGATCAGGCCCTCGAGGAGGGTCCGTCGCGCAGAAACACGCGAACGCGGAGCATCCACCGACACGCAGGACGCAACGGCAATAGTTGTCGCGTCGGGCGCGTGGCAGGGACGGCCGGCAGGTTCGAACACCGCCGACGGGAGAGTGCGTGGCCGAGAGAGTTGACACCGGCGAGATGCAGAAGATCACCGGAATGTACGAGACGGACCAACTCCCCCAGTCCCCCACATCCACAAGGACGCGCATCGTCCTCGACACATCGGTGCTTGTCGCCGATCCTGCGTGCCTCCATTCATTCCCCGGGTGCGACGTCGTCATCCCGTTGACGGTCATCGAGGAACTGGACGGGCTGAAGACGCGCACCGATGACGTGGGGCGCGCCGCCCGCACTGCCCTGCGCACGATCGAGGACCTCCGCCGGCGGGCTGGGGGCTCCATCCACCAGCCCGTTCCCCTCGGCCCGGACACCGATGGGGCGACCGTCCACATCGAGGTGAACGGCGTGCAGAAGAACCGCCTGCTGGAGAACGGCCTGGACCCTGTCATCCCCGACAACCGCATCATCGGAGCAGCAATCGGCCAGTCCCTGCTTGCCCCCACCCGGGTCATCTCGAACGACGCTGGGCTGCGGATCAAGGCCGCGCACATGGGCCTGGAGGCGGCCGAGCACCAGCCGGTGGGCCGCTCCCTCGTGACGAGGCCCATGGGGTGGGTCACCACCGAGGTTCCCCGCGAGACCGTCGACCGCCTCTACGCGGACGGCGAGGTGGACGCGGCGGACAGTGCCGACCTGGACGTGCTCCACGAGAACGAGTTCGCGGTCCTCCGGGCCGGGTCCCAGTCGGCACTCGTGCGGCGCACCGGCGACATCGTCGAGCTCCTGCCCGCCGCCTCGCCCGAGGCCTGGGGCCTGCGCGCCCGCTCCAAGGAGCAGCGCTTCGCCCTCGAATTGCTGCTCGACCCCGCAGTCAGCGTGGTCGCGCTCGACGGTCGTGCCGGCACCGGCAAGACGGTCATGGCCATCGCCGCGGGGCTCGAGCAAGTCGTGGAGTCGCGCACCTACGAGAAGCTCGCCGTGTCCAGGCCGCTCGTGCCGGTCGGGCGCGCCGACGTCGGCTTCCTCCCGGGAGGGCTGGACGAGAAGCTCGACCCGTGGATGTCCGCCATCCACGACGCGATTGTCGCGCTCACGGACCAGCGCAGCAGCAACGACGCCAAGCGAATGATCGAGGACCTCCAGCAGCGCAACCAGCTCTCGCTCGAGTCCGTCACGTTCCTCCGCGGGAGGTCGCTGCACCGGCAGTTCGTGGTGGTCGACGAGGCGCAGAACCTGGAACCCACGACGTTGAAGACGATCCTCACCCGCATCGGCGAGGGCACGAAGGTCGTCTTCACGGGGGACACCAGCCAGATCGACGCCCCGTACATGGGCGAGTCGAACAACGCACTCGCCGTGCTCATCCAGGCGTTCTCGAACCAGGCGTGCTTCGGCCACGTCACGCTCGCCTCCTGTGAGCGAAGCGAGGTCGCGAGCCTCGCCGCAGAACTGCTCTGACTCACTCGCGGCGTGCCGGCAGCGGCACCGCGCGGGGGCACCGTGCAAGGATGGTCACATGCCCTCCACCCCGGACGAACTCGTCAGCACCTTCATCTCGCACCTCAGCGCACGCGACATCGATTCCGCCCTGGCCCTGGTTTCACCTGACTGCGAGTACGACAACGTGCCGATCGGGAAGTCCCACGGGCCGGAGGGGATCCGGGCGGCACTGACGGGTTTCTTCGCGATGGCCGAGGACATCGAGTGGGAGACGTTGCGGCAGGTCGCGAGCGGGGACCTCGCGCACGGCACGGTGCTGAACGAGAGGGACGACCGGCTCCGGCTGTCCGGCTCGTGGAGATCGCTGCCTGTGTGCGGGGTGTACGAGGTGAGGGACGGACTCATCACATTGTGGCGCGACTATTTCGACCGGGAGACGTTGATGAGGGCAATGGCGCCCGGCGCGGCTTCATGAGGGACCGCTGCGACACCCCGCGAATAGTGTGAGCCACATGGAAGACAACAGGCCACAGGAGCTTGCAGAGGCCCTGTTCGCCGTGGTCGACCTGGAGACCACCGGTTTTGACCCCTCCACCGACCGGATAGTGCAGATGGCGGCCGTGGTGGTGAACGGTCGCGGCGAGATCGTCGAGTCGTTCGACACGGTGGTCAAACCCGAGTTCCCGGAGCAGTACGAACACGGCGCCGAGCATGTCCACGGGATCTCCCGGGAAATGGTGGAGCAGCAGGGAATGCCCCTGCGGGCCGCTCTGTCTCGCATCTGGTCCATCAGCGACGGGCGCGTGTTCACGGCACACAACGCACGTTTCGACATCGGTTTCCTGGAAGCCGAGTCCGACCGTGTGGGCATGAGCCGTCGCATTACCGACTATGTCGACACGCTCGCCCTGGCCAGACGCCTCGACTCAGAACGCACTCGAAAGCACAGCCTCGAGGCACTGTGCGCCCACTACGGAATTGAGCGCGAGAGGGCCCACGAGGCCCGGTCCGATGCCACTGCCACCGCACAGGTGCTGATGCGCCTCATTGACGAGCTCGGGGTGGAGAACGCCGGTCAGCTGCCCGGGCTGTCCGGCGAGTAGCGCGACAGCACACCGCGCGCGGTGCGGGCCTGGAGATCCGACCACTCCTCTGGTCCGCGCACCTCGGCACCCGCACCTGCCCTCAGCAGGAGACGGCCCGTCCAGTGCTCGCTCGATGCGATCAAGGTGACATCCACCGAACCGTCGGGGTTCTCCGTGACACTGCGCGACGGGTAGGACTCCACGATCCATGCGGCCTCCGCGGGCACGTGCAGCATCACCTTGGTTCCCTCTGCCTCGGAGGCGAACCAGTTGGGGACCTCCACCACACCGGGACGCACCTCTGCGAACTCGTCGGTGGCCGTGACCGCACGAATGCGGTCCACGCGGAAGGTGCGCTGGGTCCAGTCGTGCTTGCTGTCGTCGGCGTTCACGTACCAGTGCCCGCGGTCTGAGTACACGTGGCGCACCACGATGGTGCGCTCCGAGACCTCGCCGCTCGCCATGCCCGCATAGGAGATCACGAGCTTGCGGCCGCTGCGCGCGGCCTCTGATACCTCATCCAGGAATTCGGGCGACTCGAGCTCCACCGCGACCTCGGCGTCACCCAGTACCTTCTTCAGCTTCTTCAGTGCGCTGCGGAGGGCGGACGAACGCCTGAAGCCCCGCAGCTTGCCCGCGGCGGCACCGAGGAGCGAGAGACCGAAGGCCTCCTCGCGCGTGAGCTCGAGACGGCGGTCGAACTGCAGGGCGCCGAACACATGGATCGTGCCCTCCTCGATCCAGATGCCGGTCAGCATGTCGGGGGTGTACGGGGGCAGGCCGCAGGTGGACGCGAGCTCAATTTCGGCGAGCAACTCGTCCTCGGAGAGGCCGAACTGTGCCGCCATGTCCTTGATGGCCACTGAGGGCCCGTTCGCCACCAGCCACGGGAGCATCTTGAGCAGACGGGCCACCCTGACCGAGCTGGGGACGGGACCGCGCCTGCCGCTCACTGCGCCACCCCCGCGAGCACCCGCAGGTCGTTGATGATGCGCGCGCGCACGTCGGCCGGGGCGAGCACCTCGGCACGGTCCACCATGGCGAACAGCCACGAGCGGAATGCCTCGTAGTTTCCGCAGGGCACGCCCACCTCCACGGAGCCGTCGTCGCGCGCGGTGAGGACGGCCTCCGGCCCGAGCTCGGAGATGACGTTGTTGGCGAGGAACTTGTCGACGAGCACGGTGGCCGTCACATCGGTGCCGGCACCGAACGTCTTGGGGTCGACCGGGATCGACGTGCGGATGTCGAAACCATCGGGGATCTCGAACTGTTGCGGTGCACTCAGCACGACGGTTCCCTCGATGCGGTCGGCGCGGAAGGTGCGGGTCTGCTGCGGCACACCGGCCGCGGCCTGCTCCACGCCGACCACGTACCAGAACCCGTTGCGCTGCAGGAGACCGTACGGGTGGAACGTGCGCACGCGCGAGTGGTACCCGAACGTGGCGACGCACCGCCGCGACACCGCCTCCCAGAGCGACGCGAGGGCGGGGATGCCCCCTGCGGCCACGCGGGCGGCCTCGGACATGTCGGGCGCATCGACGGCACCACCGAGCCACTGCACCGCGCTGCGGCCCCACGTGGTCTCCAGCTGCACCACCGCGGCGGCCTGCTGCAGTGCGTCCAGTTCCTCGCCCGTGAGACCGAAGTTGATGAGCTCGTAGCGGTCCTTGTCGATGATGTACTCGCCCACACCGGCCTGCCGGCCGGAACGCGTGGACACCTTGATCGGCACGCCCATCCGCAGGAGTTCCTTTTTGTCACGGTTGAACTTGGTGCGGCGGCCCTCTTCGTCGCCGTAGCGGAAGCGCGGGTCGAGCGTGGACATGGCGATCGCGATCTCGTCGATGGAGAGCGGCACGCTCGTGTTGGAGAGAAGTGCCACCAGGTTGAGCATGCGGATCGTGGCGTCGTCGCTTGCCTTACCCACCACGCCGACCACTTCACCGGCCACTGCGGAACCGTTGCCGTTGCCGTCCTTCTTGCTGCCCTTGCCCCGCGCCATGCGCGACAGGATAAGGGCAAACACTTGTTCGCCCAACCCCCGGTTTTCTGGCGCAGATCAGCGGTCGCGGTACCTGCGCACGGCCGCCCGCGTCGCCGGCGTGCCGGGCCCGGGGGCGCCGCCCTCGACCTCGGGCAGCAGCGCATTCGCGAGTTCCTTGCCCAGTTCCACGCCGAACTGGTCGAAGCTGTTGACCCCGAACAGCCACCCCTGGACCGCTGTCGAGTGCTCGTACATCGCGACCAGTTCCCCGAGGGACCACGGCGAGAGGTCGTCCATGAGGATGGTCGTGCTGGGCCGGTTGCCGGGGAACACGCGGTGGGGTTCGGGCGCCCCCGGCCTGCCGAGCGCGAGTGCTGCTGCCTGGCCGAGCATGTTCGCGACGAGCATGTCGTGGGCGGCGCGGTCCGACCCCGAGGGCTCGCGCACGCCGACGAAGTCGACGGGCACGATGCGCGTCCCCTGGTGGAGCAGCTGGAAGAACGCATGCTGCCCGTTCGTGCCCGCGTCACCCCAGACGACGGGGCTGGTCTGGTGCATCACCTCGTGCCCGTCGGTGCCCACGGACTTGCCGTTGCTCTCCATCACGAGTTGCTGGAGGAACGCCGGCAGCCTCGCCAGGTCGTGGCTGTACGGGACCACCGCGCACGTCGGCCGCGCGAGGACGACGGTGTTCATCCACGCGACCAGCCCGTGCAGCACCGGGATGTTCGAGCCGGCCGGCGCCGAAGCGAAATGGCCGTCCATGGACCTCATCCCCGCGAGCATCTCGTCGAACCGTTCCGGCCCGACCGCGGCCATCACGGGGAAACCGACCACCGACGAGAGCGAGAACCTGCCTCCCACCCAGTCCCAGAACCGAAGGCACCGGTCCGCCGGGACACCCCACTGCGCGGCGCGCCCCGGCTCGGCGGTGGTGGCCACGAACCTGGACGGCCAGTCCTCGCCTACGGCTGCTTCCACCCAGCGACGCGCCCGTGACGCGTTGTGCATCGTCTCCTGTGTGGTGAACGTCTTCGAGGCCACCACGAAAACGGTGGTCTGCGGGTCGAGCCCGTGGAGAGCGTCGTCCAGGTCAGCGGGGTCGATGTTGGAGACGAACCTGCACTCCGGGCCGTCCCTCTCGGCCCGCAACGCGCGGTGCGCCATGGCCGGACCCAGGTCGCTGCCGCCGATGCCGATGTTGACGAGGGTCCGCACCGAGGGATCGGCGCGGAGTTCCCGCGCGAGCGCCGCCGCGCGGGTCATCTCCGCGGCCGCGAGCCGCGCCTCCGGCGACTGGCCAGCGGAACGGAGGGCGGTGTGCAGCACCTTGCGTCCCTCGGTGGTGTTGACGGCGTCGCCGCGGAGCATCGCATCACGTCGCTCCTCGACACCTGTGGCCACGGCAAGGGAGAGCAGCGCATCGAGGAGGTCGTCCGTGACGTGCTGCATCGAGAAGTCCACCCAGAGCCGGCCGTGCGAGAAGGAGAACCTGTCGGCACGCCCGGGGTCTGCCCGGAACGCGTCCGCGAGCGTGGGCACACGGGCCGCCGCGCGTTCCACCGCGCCGAGCGGGTTCCTTTCGCCGTGCCGTGCCACCAGTACCACGCTACTTGCGCGGCGGGCCGGCATTGAGCCGTCGCCCGTGCCGTACGGTGCGCCCACTACCGTGGTCCCGTGGAGGAACCCGGAGAGTCGCAGACGATGCCGTGGTGGCGCAGCCCGCTGAACGTGACGCTCCTCGCGGTCATTCTCGTCGTGGCCGGGTTCGCCCTGGGGACCTTCCTGCCGCGCGGGGATGACCCCACCGTCCACAACGAGGTGGACACTGGGTTCCTGCAGGACATGCGCATCCACCACGAGCAGGCGATCACGATGGCGATCGTCTACCGCGGCATCGCGGCGGCTGACCGCGAGCCCCTCGACTCGACACTGCGCACCATCGCCCTGGAGATCCACATGTCCCAGGGCGTGGAGGTCGGGCGGATCGTGCAGTTGCTGCGCCTGTTCGGCGAGGCAGAGACCAACGAGTCCGGCCAGGTGATGGCGTGGATGGGCCACGCGATGCCGATGGAGAAGATGCCCGGCCTCGCATCGGATGCCGACCTCGACCGTCTCCACGCGGCGCGCGGCGCGGAGGCAGACAGGCTGTTCGCCACGCTGATGATCGCCCACCACGAGGGTGGCGTGGACATGGCGCGGCACGCCGCAGAACGGGCCGCGAACCCCGAAGTCCGCGCTCTCGCCCGGTCGATGGTCAAGGGCCAGACAGGCGAGATCGACGAATTGAGGTCGATCCTCTCGCGATGACCGTCAGCCGGCCGGAGCGACGGTGGTCGTCGTGGCCGACGGCGGGGACACCGGCTGGGTGACCGGCGGGACGGTCACCTTCGGCACCGTGGTGCGCGGCACTGCCGTTGTCGTCGTGGACGTCGAGGACGTGGTCGTGGTGTAGTTCGGGTCGTCCTTGTCCCACGGCGGGGGCTGCGAGCCGTAGTCCTCCGGCTCCTTGACGCCGTCCCACACGTACACACGGTCGTCCTTCTTCACGAGCACCGGGAAGTACTCGGACACGAAGATCGGGACCCGGATGCAGCCGTGCGACGCGGGCTCCTTCGGCACCTGCATGGCCCCGTGGACGGCGATGCCGAAGTTGAAGTACACCGGGTTCCACATCGTGCCGAGTTTGCTCTCGACCATTCCCCGCTTGCGGTTGTAGAAGCGGTAGATGCCTCCCGGCGTGACCGCCTCGCCGCAGACGCCCTTCTTGATGGGCTCCTTCGAGTTGTTGCCCTCCTCGCCCGGGTCGATCGTGACCTCCTCGCACCACTGCACGCCGGTGCCGGAGGAGATGTGCGTCACGAGCAGCAGCTCCGTGGCCCGCCACACCGTCATCACCTGGCCGGGAAGGTCGATCTCCACGTGCTGCGGAGACCCGGGCTGGCGCCGCGGCGCGAGTGCCACGTCGCCGCGCATGAGGTCCCACATCTCGGGGGTCACGAAGTCGATCTTCACGTCACGGGTGCGGTTCATCACGGCCGCCTGGAACGCCCAGACAGCCATCATGGTGTCGCCGCCGTACAGACCGTCGATGTACCCCGGATCGAACCGGAGGTCCTTCAGCCGTTGCTGCATGCGGCGGACGTCGTCTCCCCTGTCGCCGCGCTCCAGCGTGCGCGTGAGGGGATAGCACGTGATCGCCTGGTCCGGCGCCCCGCACGCGCCCGAGGGGACGGTGGTCGTGGTGGACGTATCCGCCGTGGCCGCCGGGTCCTGCCCGCGCTGGTAGGTCACCACGCCCACCACGGTGGCGAAGACGAGGGCGGAGAGCATTGCCGGCCGCCAGCGGACGTGCCAGGGCACGTGTGCCGGGTGGTCCGGTTCGGGGGGGATGCTCACGAGTGCGAAAGGCTACCGACCCGTGCCGGTCCGGTGGCCCCAGCTCAGCGGGGCGGGGGCCCGGAGGGCGAGATGCGCCTGATCTCGCGGCGCAGCGTGCGTGCCTCGTTCAGGATCTTGATGATGACCCGGGGGGAGCTCAGGGTGGACACGCCGCGTGTGCGCGGGAAGTAGTCGACACCGAACTGGATGACGGTGTAGCCGTGCTTCTGCGCGCGGACGACGAGCTCCGCGTCGATGAACGAACCCTCGCTCTTCAGCACGACGTCCCCGAAGATCCGGGTGCGGCACAGCTTGAACGCGAAGTTGATGTCGCGCATCCGCACGCCGAAGAGGACGCGCACGAGCATGTTGTAGAAGAACGAGTACACGGTGCGCACGTACCCCTCGCCCGTGCGGTCGAAGCGGTACGCGCTCACCACGTCCGCCTCGTAGTAGCGGAGGAGGCGCATCGCCTTGTGGACGTCGTGCATGTCGAACGGGAGGTCCGCGTCCGTGTAGAGCACGAGGTCGCCCGTGGCCGCGGCGAACCCGGACTTCATGGATCCACCGAGCTTCCTGTTCTCGGGGTGGTGCACGACCCTGACGTGCGGGTCGGACGCCGCGATCGCATCCGCCATCGCGCCGGTGCGGTCGGTGGATGCGTCGTCCACGATGATGATCTCGTAGTCGGCGATGTCCTTCTCGGCGATGAGCGCCTCGCACTCCTCGCGGGCCGCCTCGACGGCGCGCTCGATGTAGTCCTGCTCGTTCCACATGGGGAAGAAGACGGACAGCTTGGCGAAGCTCGTCTGGTTCATGGAGACCCGAGGCTACTGGCGTGTCGGCGGGGGGTGCCGTGGGCGCACTACGGTCGGGATGATGGTCACGCCGCACAGAACCGGGAGTCCCGGCGTCACCACTGGCTGGCGCAACGTCCTGCTCGTGACCTGGGTGGGTGTCTTTGCGGGCATGCTCGCGGTGGCGGTGTCGAGCCGCACCATCGGCCGCCCGGTCTGGTGGCTCGGGTCCGGGTCCGACCCGGCACCCGTCCTGCTCCTCGCGTTGCCCGTGGCTCTCGTGTTCCTCCCCCTCGCGGCCGCCGTGAGGCTGCCGCGTCGTGCCGTCAGCATCTCCCTGGCCTGTGCGCTCGCGCTCACGGCGACCGGCATCCCCGACGCGGGGGACCGCCTCGCCGTTGCCGTCGCGACATGGACGGTCTCCGGGGCGGCCCTGCTCGCAACCGTCGCTGTGATGGTCGGGGCCCGCCAGTACCGTTGACCCCCATGTCCAAGGTTCTCACCGCACTCCCCACCGGCGAAAAGGTCGGCATCGCGTTCTCCGGCGGCCTCGACACGTCTGCCGCGGTCGCATGGATGCGCGAGAAGGGTGCCGTCCCTGCCTGCTACACGGCGGACCTCGGCCAGCCCGACGAACCCGATCTCGCGGGCATCCCCGGTCGCGCCCGCGAGTACGGCGCGGAGATCGCGCGGCTCGTCGACTGCCGCGAGGAACTCGTGAACGAGGGCCTCGTCGCGCTGCAGTGCGGCGCGTTCCACATCGCCACCGCCGGCCGGACGTACTTCAACACCACTCCCCTCGGCCGTGCCGTCACCGGCACGCTGCTGGTGCGCGCAATGCACGAGGACGACGTCGACATCTGGGGCGACGGCAGCACGTACAAGGGCAATGACATCGAGCGCTTCTACCGCTACGGGCTGATGGTGAACCCCGCCCTGCGCATCTACAAGCCCTGGCTCGACCCACAGTTCGTGGAGGAGCTCGGCGGCCGCAGCGAGATGAGCGAGTTCCTCACCACCCGCGGCCTCCCCTACCGTGCGAGCAAAGAGAAGGCGTACAGCACGGACGCGAACATCTGGGGCGCCACGCACGAGGCGAAACTCCTCGAGGAACTGCACACCGGCATGGAGATCGTGGAGCCGATCATGGGCGTGGCGCACTGGCGTGACGACGTCCGCATCGAGGCCGAGGAAGTCACGGTGTCGTTCGTGGAGGGATACCCCGTTGCCATCAACGGCCGCGAGTTCGCCACCCGCGTGGACCTCGTCATGGAGGCGAACGCGGTCGGCGGGCGCCACGGCCTGGGCATGAGCGACCAGATCGAGAACCGCATCATCGAGGCGAAGAGCCGTGGCATCTACGAGTCACCCGGTCTCGCCCTCCTGCACATCGCCTACGAGCGCCTGGTGACGGGCATCCACAACGAGGCCACGATCGAGAACTACCGCACCATGGGACGCCGTCTCGGCAGGCTCCTCTACGAGGGCCGCTGGTTCGACCCGCAGAGCCTCATGCTGCGCGAGCCACTGATGCGGTGGGTCGGCACGGCGGTCACGGGCTCGGTCACGCTGCGGCTGCGCCGTGGCGACGACTACAGCATCCTCGACACCCAGAGCCCCAACCTGACCTACGCACCGGAGCGCCTCAGCATGGAGCGCGTGGAAGATGCGGCGTTCGGCCCGCTCGACAGGATCGGCCAGCTGACGATGCGCAACCTCGACATCGACGACAGTAGGTCGAAGCTGGAGGTCTACCGTCAGGCAGGCACACTGACCGGCGGCAGCCTGCTCGCCATCGAGGACAACCGCTGACACAGCCCGGCGATGAGCGCCGCACGGCGCGGCATCTCCGCCAGCACCACGTGCTCGTCCGCTGCGTGCGCCCCGCCTCCGACCGCGCCAAGCCCGTCGAGCGTCTGCACCCCGGCCGCGGCGGTGAAGTTCCCGTCGCTGCCGCCGCCCACCACCACGCCGTCCGGCACGGGGAGCCCGGCCGCTGCGGCGGCCTCGACGGCCATCGACATCAGAAGTGAGGCAGCGGACTCGTGCATGGGCGGCCTGCCGATGCCGCCGAGCACCTCGATGACGGTGCCCGGCACGGTGCCGCGCAACGACGCCATCCCTGCCTCCACCCTGGGCTTCTCCTCGGGCACCGCCACACGGACGTCCACGAAGCACGACGCGAGCTCGGGGACCACGTTGTCGGCGGTGCCGGCGGACGCCACCGTTGGCGTGACCGTGGTGCCGCGCGACGGGTCGGCGATCGCGGTGATCTGCGGGATGAGGCCGGCGAGCTCCACGAGGGAGTTGATGCCCTTCTCCGGCTCCAGGCCCGCGTGCGAGGCACGGCCGTGGACGCGCACCTCGAAAGTGCCCGTGCCCTTCCGGCCGGTCTTCAGCGCGCCGCCGTCGGCGCTCGGCTCCAGGACGAGCACCGAACCGCACGCGAGCGCGCGTTCCTCGATCAGCGCCCTGGACTCCCGCGACCCGGTCTCCTCGTCTGCCGAGAGGAGGATCTCAACGTGCGAACGGTCCTCCATCGCGGCGACGGCATGGAGGGCCTGGATGATCCCTGCCTTCATGTCGAACACACCGGGACCCGTGGCCCTGCCGCCGGAGACGGCGAACGGCCGCGATGCGAGCGTGCCAGCGGGGTGCACGGTGTCGTGGTGGCCGAGGATGAGAACCCTCGGCTCGCCGCCGCCGCGCCAGTGGATGTGCGGGCCGGCCGGGGAATCGATCAGCTCCGGTGCCGACCCGAGGAGCCTGACCATCATCCCGGAGAGCAGCCTGGCGTGGACAGTGAGCCTGTCGATGTCGCGCGACGGCGACTCGGCGGACACGAGCATGCGGAGGTCCTCCGTCATGGCATCGAGGTCGAACCGGCCGGGAGGGATCATGGGATGAATCGTGCCACGGATCAGCGCCCGAAGACGGTCTCAATCGACGTTGCGGCGCCGGCGAGCAGCTCCGGGTCGGGGACGACACCGAGCCCCGGGCCCCGCGGCACCGCGATGCACCCGTCCGCGAGCACGAACGGCGCCGTGACGTCACGGACGAAGTAGCGGCTGCTGGCCGACAGGTCGGGCGTGTGCGTGCACGCGGGGTGGGTGGCGAGTGCGAGGCAGCCGGCCCGCCCGATCCCCGACTCGAGCATGCCCCCGACCCACGCACCGATGCCGTTGTCCGCGCACAGCGACAGGATCGCGACAGCGGCATGGAACCCGCCCACGCGCGACGGCTTCACGTTGATGACCGAGCATGCCCCCGTGGAGATCGCCTCGATGGCCGCGGCGAAGTCCGGGACGGACTCGTCCAGGCACACCGGCGTGGTGATCATGCGCGACAGGACGGCATGGGCACGCATCTCGCCGGGGGCGAACGGCTGCTCCAGCAGGCCCACCCCCAGACCGTCGAGGAACGCGAGCCGTCCGGGATCGGCGGGGTCGTACGCGCCGTTGGCGTCGACGTGCAGTTCCACCCCGCGCGGGAGGGCCGCGCGCACCTCGCGCACGATGTCAATGTCCCTCCCGGGGGCGATCTTGACCTTCACCCGCGTGTAGCCCTCTGCCGCGCGCGCGACGCACTCCGCGACCGTGGCGTCGATGCTGTCCTGCAGACCGACGACCACGCCGACCCTGACGCTGCCGGGTGCTCCGCCGAGAGCCGCGGCGAGGGAGACACCGCGCTGCCTGGCCTCGATGTCCACGAGGGCGGAGGTGAAGGCGTGCGCTGCCATCGGCATGGAGGCGAGTGCGCGGTCCTCCTCGTCGAGGTCGTCATCGTCCATGTCGGCCCGGTCCGACGCGAGCGCGGGGATGACGACGTCGCGCAGGTGGCGCCACGAGACCTCTGCGGTCTCCCCCGTGTAGAAGGAACCCTCGGGGGCCACGTTCTCCCCCCACCCGACGGTGCCGTCGTCGGCAGTGACCTCCACGAGGGTTGCGGTGCGGGCGGTGTGGTCGCCTGCGGACGTGCGAAGGGGCGACACCAACTGCAGCGGGATGCGCACAACCCTTACCCGATCGATGCGCATTGTCTCTCCTTGCATTGCAGGTGCCAGTGCCCGGAGTGGGGATCGAACCCACAAGGTGTCGCCACCCGGGGGGTTTAAGCCCCCTGCGTCTGCCAGTTCCGCCATCCGGGCGGGAACGTGCTCAGGCTACGCGTGGCTCGTGGACCTGCGCCGTGAACTGGAGCATCGCCCGCCACAGCAGGGTGCGGACACGGTCGGCATCGGGAGGGGCGAGGCGGTTGATCACGATGACGCCCTCGATCATGTCGCCGATGACGGCCGTGAGGGGCCTGTCGGCCACCCGCACCGCGACGACACCGCCCGTGCCGGCCCGGCCGCGCTTGACCGTGCGGTCGACGCCGATGATGCGGGGCGGCGAACGGAACCCGGGTGCCGCGAGACCGAGATCCTGCGCGCGAAGAGCCAGCACCCTCGCAGCAGCAGTGAAGAGGGTTGTCCCCGCCGGTCTCATGGCTGCATCGTGCCAGAGGGGTGTCGCACCCGCCTCCTAGGGTTGCGGGATGGCAGAGGAGGACCTCAACCCGAACCAGTTCGAGGTCATGTCGTCGTTGCGCATCCCCGAGGGGTGGCAGCCGCTCGACCCCGGCGTCGTCGGTGCGGTCGAGACCCTCCTCGTGGAGTCGCTCGCGCCGTTGCGCGGCCGGTTCACCGCCGAGAACCCGCTGCGCATCAACAAGAACGGCCTGTCCACGGTGCACGGGTGCGAGAAGTTCCATGTCGAGCAGAAGCGCCAGCCCTTCGCCTGGAACGTGAACACCGTGCGCGGCACCATCGTCCACAAGGCCGTGGAGCTGCTCCTCAACTGGCACGGCCCGGTCACTCCCGCTGACGTCGTGGACGAGGCTGTCAGCTCCATCGCGGGGAACCCCCGCGAGAGCGCGAGCGACTTCCTCGACCAGCTCCCGCCTGCCCAGATGGCCGAGTTGCGCGGCGCGGTCATGGCCGCCGTGACGAATTTCGTCGATTGTTTCCCCCCGCTCAAGAAGCAGTGGCGGCCCCTCGTCGAGTACTCCGTCCTGTACGACCTCTTCGACAAGTCCGTGCAGTTCAACACCCGCATGGACCTCGTGATCGGCCAGCCGGGACGCCGTGTCCTGATCGACCTGAAGACAGGGCGCGTCACGCCCACGCACCGCGATGATCTCCGCTACTACGCGCTCATCGAGACGCTACGCACACGGCAGGCGCCGCGGCTGCTCGCCTCCTACTCGCTCGACTCGGCCCGGCTCGACGACGAGGACGTCACCGAGGGAGTTCTCCAGGCAGCAGTCCGCCGCACGGCCGCCGGTGCCCTCGCGATTGCCGAGCTGCAGCTGCGCTCGCGGGAGCCCGACGTGAGGCCGGGCGTGCAGTGCCGCTGGTGCCCGGTGGCCGGGGAATGCGAGCAGGGCCAGCGCCACCTGCGCGCGATGTCCGGCGAGGAAGACGACGACGGCGCCTGACGGCGCCTATCCGGCCGCGGTGGCCCGCACGTGGGGCGTCATCACGGCGAACGGCACGCCCAGCCCGGCCGCGGCGCGCACGGTGCTGATCAGACGGCCCTCCTGCACTGCCGGCTTCGGCGGGGACATCACGTCGGGGCCGGCATGGGCACAGAGCGCGTGGATGTCCTGCACGCTCACGACCATCCCCCACAGCGAGGCACCGGGCGTCGTGACGTGCGGCCCCGAGACAATCTCGATCACCGTGTTGTCGAACGTGTGGAACCTCTGCTCCACACCCCGACCGGCGTCACGGACGCGCTTCAACGGCAGTCCCAGCACCTTCTCCACGGCCTCGCTCGTGCGGGCGCCGTCGTCGGTATTGACGACCACATGGTCGAGAGCGACCCCGACAGTGGGCCCGATCATGTTGCTCCCGGCCGGGGCGGCACCGGCGCGGAACCTGGTGACGATCCCGTCGACGTCAGCATCGGAGTCGGTCGCAGCCGAGACGGTCCACTCGCGCAGCCCAGGCGGCCCGCCATCAACGACAAACGCCACGTCTCCCAGGAGGGACGTGGCGTCTTCGAACGTGAACCCGAGTTGTTCCCACGGCCCGCACCCACCCCCCAGTCGGAGGCTGACGAGCCGAGTCACCTGCGTGGCCTCAGCCGCGGCCCATGTTGGGCCGCTTGCCGTGGTTGGCCTTCGAGCGGCGCAGGCGCGCCTTGCGCTTCTTGGTCTTCTTCGACATAGGAAGACGAGACTATCGGCGACTAGACCCTGCGCCAACGGGCGCGGCCGTCGGAGTACGGGGTGCCGTCAGTCTTCGTGGTTGAGCAGACGTATGCGGTCCCGGAATAGGTGCCCTGGGCGCCCTTCGGGCTGCAGAAAGCACCCGGCTTGACCGTGGGGAGCGTTCCGCCCTTGGCCGGGGCCGTGGTGGCAGGCGCGACCGTGGACGCAGCGGTGCTCGACAGTGACGTCACCGTGGTGACAGGCGTCCCCGGCGTGGTGGTGACGGGCGCTGACACGGCAGTGGAACCCCACGGCGCGAGCATGGTGCCGGCGCACTGGCCCTTCAGCCGCTTCTCGATGAATCTGTACTCGCTCTCGTCCATGGACAGTGACCACCTGGACTTCACCGCGACCCAGTCGGAGAGGTACGAGCAGTGGATCGCGGTGTTGCGCGGCATCCATTGCGGTGGGTCCTTCTCGCCCTTCGAACGGTTGGAAGAAGCCGTGACCGCGACGAGAGCACGCGGGTCGGAGAGGTCGTTCGCGAATGCCTCGCGGCGTGCGGCCGACCACTTGCCCGCGCCGGAGTCCCATGCCTCCTTCAGCGCCACCACATGGTCGATGTCGAGCCCCGAGGGGTCAGTGACGGTGACCCTGTCGTAGGCGGAGTACCAGTCACCCGCGATGACCTTGCATCCGAACATGTCCACCTGTGCCGGGGAGGTGCTCTCGTCGATGAGTGCCTCCTCGCGCGTGTTGCAGGCGTCCCCGTCTGCGTCCACCCAATGACGGAACTTCGACCGCGCGTACCCGGCCGGCTGCTCGCGGCGGATCGGCACACCTGCCAGCACGTCGAGAGCCATGCTTGCCGCCGGGCTGCCGGCCGTGCCCGAAGAGGCCTTTGAGAGAGTGGATTCGGCGGCTGCCGGTGCTCCCGCCGCGGACAGGGTTGCGACCGGTGCAGACCCGGCAGACGCGCAACTGACGGAGAACGCGATGGCAATCGCCGGGAAGATGATGATCGCCCGCTTCTGGCCCATGGTCACCATGTCTACACCGTCCTCGTCGGGCCGTGGCCCTCATTGGCCCGCGTCAGCGCCGGGATGCGCGTCAGTTGTCTCGTCGAACGTGAGCCCGTTGCCGCAGTGCCCGCACGAAGCCACCGGGTCGACAGGGTGACCACAGGAGGTGTGCATGATGAGAGGTGCCGGCGCACCGAGGACCCAGGTGTCCCCCCAGGCCTTGAGCATGATGATGGCGCCGTACAGGTCGCGGCCCATGTCGGTGAGGAGGTACTCGAACCTCTCCGGCTTCTCGGAGTACCGGGCCTTCTCGAGGACACCCGCGGACACCAGCCTCGTGAGGCGGTCGGTCTGGATGTTGCGCGCCACCCTCAGCTGGTTGTTGATGTGCTCGAACCGGACGTTCCCGCGGAAGATCTCCCGCAGGATGAGCAGTGTCCACCAGTCTCCGACCA
The DNA here is from genome assembly GCA_046091825.1 of Actinomycetota bacterium. Classification (GTDB taxonomy): domain Bacteria; phylum Actinomycetota; class Acidimicrobiia; order Acidimicrobiales; family Ilumatobacteraceae; genus UBA2093. The sequence continues at coordinate 17,263 of JBJTCK010000007.1, forward strand.
CGCTGAGTGCGGCCGCGAGGCCGTTGTTCATGGGGCCGTGATCCCTCTGTCTGGGCATGGGCGCAAACCCTAACGGTGGGGTATGCCACTATCCGGAAATACAGCAGTGCTATTTCGGGAAATGAGCGGCGGCGGCCGGCTAGATGATGTCCGCCGGGACACCCGGCGCCTCGTCCAGCTCGATGAAGATGCACTCCCCCGGGCAGACGTCGGCCGCCTCCACCACGGACCTGTGGTGCCTCGGCTCGACCCTCGCCATGGACCCCGCGCCGCCCGGGTCGTTCTGGATGATGCCGCGCTCCACCACGTAGGCGATGCCGTCCTCGAGCAGGGTGAACGCCTCCGGGCAGTGGTCCTCGCAGAGACCGTCGCCCGTGCACAGGTCCTGGTCGATCCACACGCGCATGGGGTGTGACGGTACAGCCGGACGGCGGCCGCGGCCCTAGCCTGCGCGCATGCCAGGCGACACCCTCCCACCGCCGCCCGCGGCAGAGCGCCGCCCCCACACGTGGGCCCGGCCCACTGGCGACACGCGGGACGACTGGGCATGGCTCGCCGACAGGGACGACCCAGCAGTGATCTCGTACCTCGAGGCGGAGAACGCGTGGGCCGACGCCTGGTTCGCGCCGCATGCGCCCGTCATCGAGGGGTTGTTCGCCGAGATCAAGTCCCGGGTGAAGGAGGACGACGATGCCGTCCCCGTGCGGCGCGGGCGCTGGTGGTACACGAGCCGCACGGAGACCGGACTCGCCTACCAGGTCCACACGCGCGGTCCCTCCCGCGCGGACGCAGCCGCCCAGTTGCTCCTGGACGAGAACGCCGAGGCAGCCGGTCACGGTTACTTCGCCCTCAACGTGTTCGACGTGTCCCATGACGACGCAGTGCTCGCATGGTCGGGCGACACGGACGGCAGCGAGCTCTACACGCTGCGCTTCCGCGACATCGCAACGGGGACAGACGCCGCGGAGGAGATCCCCGGCACCACGTGGGGCGGATCGGCGTGGTCGGCGGACGACACGGTGTTCTTCTACGTGGTGCCTGACGCCACGATGCGGCCCTGGAGGGTGATGCGCCACGTCATGGGCACACCGCACGCGCAGGACTCCGTCGTGCTCGAGGAGACCGACGAGAGGTTCTATGTCTCCGTGGACCTCACGAAGTCGAGGAGGTGGATCGTCTTCGAGTCCTCCAGCCGCACCAGCAGCGAGGCGTACCTGCTGCGCGCGGACGACCCCCTCGGCACGCCCGTCTCCGTGCGGCCGCGCCGGGAGGACGTGGAGTACTCCGTGGACCACTGGGGGGACCGCTTCGTCGTCGTCCACAACGAGGGCGCCCTCGACTTCAGGGTCGACTCCGCGCCGGAGGCATCACCGGGTGACTGGCACCCGTTCGTGGCGCACGAGGAGGGCGCGCGCATCACGGCATTCGAGTGTTTCGACGGGTTCGCCGCGATGCAGCGCTGGGTCACCGGCCAGCAGGTCATCTCCATCGTGCGCCCCGACGGGTCCTGCCTCCCGCTGCACATCCTCGACGAGCCTCACGAGGCGGAGATTGACGCGAATCCGGAGTGCATCACTGCATCGCTGCGCATCTCGTACCAGTCCCTCACCGTCCCGCCGACGGTGGCGGAGGTGGACATCGACACGCTCGGCATGACCGTGCTGAAGCGGACCGAGACACCGAACGTAGATCTCTCCGCGTACGTCTCGTCCAGGCTCTGGGCCACGGCCGACGACGGCACCCGGGTGCCCTTCGACGTCGTGCACCGCGCCGACGTCCCTCTCGACGGAACCGCCCCGTGCCTGCTCTACGGGTACGGCAGCTACGAGGTATCGATGCCGCCGTGGTTCTCCGTTGCCAGGCTCTCGCTGCTGGACCGCGGGGCGGTCTGGGCGCTCGCCCACCCGCGCGGCGGCGGCGAGATGGGGCGTAACTGGTACCTGCAGGGAAGGCTGCTCCATAAGAAGAACACCTTCACGGACACGCTCGCCGTGGCGCACGCACTCGGTGACGGGCTCGTCGACCCGGCCCGCATCGTGATCCGCGGGGGAAGTGCCGGCGGCCTCCTGGTGGGGGCGTGCATCACCATGGAGCCCGGCACGTTCGCCGGGGCCGTCGCTGAGGTCCCCTTCGTGGACATCGTGACGACGATGAGCGACCCCTCGCTTCCACTCACGGTCACGGAATGGGAGGAGTGGGGCGACCCGAGGTCGGAGCCCTACGCGTCGTGCATGCTCGGGTACTCCCCGTACGACAATACGGTGGCGACCAGGTATCCCGACCTGTACGTGACGGCCGGGCTCAACGACCCGCGGGTCAGCTACCACGAACCCGCGAAGTGGGTCGCCCGCATGCGGGCAGTGTCCCCCGGCACCACCGTCGTGCTCAAGTGCGAGATGGGCGCGGGGCACGGGGGCCCGTCCGGCCGGTACGACCGCTGGCTCGACGAGGCGCGGACGCTCGCGTTCGTCCTCGCGACCGTCAGTTGAGGGCGGCAGCGAGGAAGAGTGCGCCCATCATCGCCACGTTGCGGAGCACGTCGGCCCAGCCCGGCGGGCGCACGGAGCGAGTGCCGAAGCACGCGCACGGGACCTTGCTTCCTGTTGCCACCTGCACGGCGAGGAACGCGGTGAAGACGAGCAGGAGGAGAGTCGAGAGCCCGTAGACCGGCGCGGAGGGCGGCAGCACCACGAGGCACACGCCGAGGACGAGCTCGGCGGGCGGCACAGCCAGTTGCACCGGCCGGGGGACGCCCTGGGCCTGCGCGGCGGCGCGCCACTCAGCCGGTGCGGTGACCTTGTTCGCGCCGGCCCATGCGAACGCGGCCCCGACGGCACCGGCGAGAAGGCGGGCGGTGATGCTCACCCTGCGGCTGCGACGGCCCGCGTGACCTTGCCGCGGTAGAAGGCCATTGCGTCGCCCGCGTCGTCGATGTTGTCCAGTGCGGTGACATGGCCCACCACCATGTAGTGGTCCCCGAGCTCGATCTGCGAGTGAACCGTGCAGTCGATGGTGGCGATGACGCCCGGCAGGCGCGGGAGCCCGGTCCCGGACTCCGTCCACTCGACCCCGGTGAACTTGTCGTCCGACTCCTTGGCGAACCTCCAGCACAGTTCGTCCTGCCCGTCGGCGAGCACGTTCACGCAGAAACGGCCGGTTGCCGCGATCTCGGCCCACGAGTGCGAGTTCACCCCCGGGAGGAAACCGACGAGCGCGGGCTCGAGCGAGACGGACACGAACGAGCCGATCGTGATGCCGCGCGGGGTGCCGTCCGTGCCGAACCCTGTCACGACCACCACGGACGTGGGCACATGGCCAAGGACCTGGCGGAACCTTGCTGAGTCGAATTCTCCTGTCACGCCCACACAGTAGACCGCGCGGGGCGGGCGACTCTCAGACGGCGACGGTCTGGTTCTCGCGGGCGGCGAACACCTCGACCCCCGCGAACCCGCAGGTCGCCATGGAGTCCAGTGCGTCGTCGGTGCGGGTGGGGTCATGGTGGAACAGTGCGAGGCACTTCACGCCGCTCGACTTCGCGATCGACATCGCGAACTCCGGGGTGCAGTGGCCCCAGTAATACTTCTGGCGGAACTCCTCGGTCGTGTACTGGGAGTCATGGATGAGGAGGTCGGCACCCTCCACCAACTCGCGCACCTCGTTGGTGATGCCGAACGAGCCGTCGTAGTTCTGCTGGTGATCGGAGATGTAGGTGATGACCTTGCCGGCCCACTCGATGCGGTAACCCACGGTGGGGCCGATGTGTGGGACTGCGCGGGACCTGATCGTGACGGCACCCACCGTGAAATCGGCGTTCATCACGTCATGGAACCGGTACTTGCCGGGGAGGATGTCGAGACCGACGGGGAAGGTCGGCGGCTTCACCACCGCGCGCATCGCGTCCTGCAGGGACACGCCGTCCTCCTGAACCGGGCCGTACACGTCGACCTCGGTGGAGGCATCGAAGATCGGCGGGAAGAACGGAATCCCCTGCACGTGGTCCCAGTGGAGGTGCGTGAGCAGTGCGGTGCCGACGAACGGCCTGCCCGATGCCTGCCACTGCTCGCCGAAGTAGCGCAGGCCGGTGCCCATGTCGCACACGATGGGATTCTCCCCCGGCACCTGGATGGAGACGCACGACGTGTTGCCGCCGTAGCGGAGAGTGGACGGGCCGTGGCACGGCGTGGAACCACGCACGCCATGGAACGTGACGAGAATGTCTGTGGCCCCCACGACGGTCACGCTACGCACGGGGAATCTCCCGGTAAACAGCCGGCAGGGGTGACGGTTGTCGCATGGCGGCGACTACCGTCGGCGCCATGAGCCATCCGATCGTCACGTCCACCGTCAGCGCGAACGGGGTCGACTTTACCTATCTCGAGTGCGGGTCTGGCCCGCTCGCTCTGTGCCTGCACGGATTCCCGGACAGCGCGCACTCGTGGCGCCACCTCCTCCCGGCGCTCGCGGACGCGGGGTACCGCGCGGTAGCACCGTTCACGCGCGGGTATGCGCCGACCAGCGTCCCGGCCGACGGCTTCTTCCAGACAGGTGCGCTCTCGGCGGATGCGAATGCGTTGCACACCGCCCTCGGCGCCGGCCCGGACGCAGTTCTCATCGGTCACGACTGGGGCGCGCCGAGCGTGTACGGCGCCGCGGCCAGCGAGCCGGGCAAGTGGGCAAAGGTCGTCGGCATGGCCGTGCCGCCGGGTGGCGCCATGAACGTGGCGTTCGTGACGAACCTCGACCAGATCAAGCGCAGCTGGTACATGTTCTTTTTCCAGCACCCACTCGCCGACATGGTGGTGCCGGCGGGTGACCTCGCGTTCATCGACATGCTGTGGGCCGACTGGTCACCGGGTTTCCCTGCAGCCGCCGACATCGCGAACGTGAAGGACTGCCTGCGCGACCCCGCGAACCTCGCGGCCGCTCTCGGCTACTACCGGGCGACGCTGGGTGCCGGCGCGCGGCACCCCGACTACGACGCCATCCAGGCAGCCGGGTCCGGCCCTCTCCCCCAGCCGACGCTGTACCTGCACGGCCGCAACGACGGCTGCATCGGTGCCGAGGTTGCAGAGAGCGCGCGTGCGATGTGCGACTGGGCGCGCGTGGAGATCGTCGAGGGGGCCGGGCACTTCCTGCAGCTCGAGCAGCCCGGACGCGTGAACGAACTTGTCATCGGCTTCCTCACGGGAGCCTGAAAACCCCACCGTCGCGCGCGGCCAGCCCCTCGCGCACCAGGTCGTCCACCAGCCTGCGGGCGCGCGCGTCGTCATGTGTCAGCCCCATCGCCGCGATGACGTCGGCCTCTCCGAGGCATCCCGCGGCGAGTGCCCTCATCGCGTTCCCCCGTGCCTGCCTGTCCGAGCCCTCGAACCTGGCCTGCGGCCTGCTCGCACCCGCTGACGACGGCGCAGGGTCCGGCGCACCGTCACGCGAGGCCGCGCGCCACAGGCACTGCCTCGCCACGGGACACGACGCGCACGACGGGCTGCGCGCGGTGCACACCCGCGCGCCGAGGTCCATCATCACCTGGTTCCACTCCCACGCCTGGCCCTGCGGCACGAGCGCGTCCGCCCGGGCCTGCAGCCGGCGCGCGTTCATCGGCGAGTTGTCCAGGCGCGACAGAACGCGCGACACGTTGGTGTCGACGACCGCGGCATCGGCGCCGTGGGCGAACGCGAGCACGGCGCGTGCCGTGTACTGCCCCACACCGGGCAGCGCGAGCAGACCCTCCAGCGTGGACGGCACGTCACCGCCGTGCTCACCCACGATCACGGCCGCGGCGTCGCGGAGGTTGCGGCAGCGCCGCGGGTAGCCGAGTCCCTGCCACAGCTGCAGCGCCTCACCGAGGGGCGCGGACGCGAGCCGGCCGGGCAGCGGGAACGCGTGCATGAACGCGCCGTACTTCGGCAGCACGCGCGCGACCGAGGTCTGCTGCAGCATGAACTCGCTGACGAGCACGGCCCAGGGGTCGCGCGTGCGTCTCCAGGGCAGGTCCCTCAGTTCGGTGCCGCCCCACGGGAGCAGGGCGGCCACGATCCTCTCGTCGCGGGTCAGCCGGCCCACACGTCCTGACCGTCGTAGGGGCGGCGGCGCACCGGCGCGAACTCGCGCTTCCACACCATCACGCGGCGTCGGAAGTAGCACACTTCCTTGCCGTCCTGGTTGAAGCCCTTGGTCTCCACCGTGACCACGCCGCGGTCGTTCTTTGACTTGCTCTCGGCCACCTCGAGCACCCTTGTCTCGGCATGGATCGTGTCACCGTGGAAGGTAGGGAACTTGTGCTGGAGAGTCTCGACCTCGAGGTTCGCGATGGCGGCGCCGCTCACGTCGGGCACGCTCATGCCGAGCACCAGCGAGTAGACGAGATTGCCCACGACCACGTTGCGTCCCTGCACGCTCTCGCTGGCGAACCAGTCGTTCGTGTGCAGAGGGTGGTGGTTCATGGTGATCATGCAGAACAGGTGGTCGTCGTACTCCGTGATCGTCTTGCCGGGCCAGTGACGGTAGATGTCACCGACGGTGAAGTCCTCGAGGCAGCGGCCGAATGGGCGTTCGTGGGTTGTCATGGCGACAGACGCTACCCAGGCCTGTCCTGCCCGCCCGTATCGTCGTTGTACTCGAGGTCGCCCGGGTTGAACCGCGGCATCTCGAACTGGCCCGTGCGGTCCCGCGGGGCGTACCTCTCCACCCAGTCAGCGGTGGTGAGACCGCGTTTCGCCTCCGCCTCGGCGACCTTCTTCAGGCCGGCGAGACGGTGCGACCTGTCGATGGAGAACCTCCCGATGCGCAGGGTGAGGTAGCTGAACCAGCCGATGAAGATCGGCAGCCAGTACTGGGCCACGCGGTACGAGAGGACGCCGATCGCGGCGGTGGAACTGGGGATGCCGAAACCGATGAGGGTCGGGATGTAGACGCCCTCCACGATGCCGAGCCCGCCCGGGGTGATCGGGATGACCGAGAGCACGTTCGCCAGGCCGAACGCGACGAGGAGCGACACAGGGCTCATCGACTGGCCGAACGCGCGGAGGAACACCCACAGCGAGGCCGCGTCGACCAGCCAGTTCGCCGTGGCGTACGCGATGACCTTCGTCAGCATCGCACGGTCCTGCCAGAGTCCCTCGATCCGGGTGCCGAGGTGCGCCAGCACCTCGGCGGCGTGCTGCTCGTCCTGGCCGAACCTGTGCGCCACGGAACGCACGACCCGCTCGGCACGGCCCTGGCCCTCCACCAGGCCGAACACGATGAACCCGGCGAATGCCATCAGGATGACCCCGACAATTGCCGCGGTCGTGTAGATCGGGCTGACTCCGCTCGTCGGGATCGACACGATCAGACCGACCCACAGGATCACGTTCAACACGACTGCCGACCCGATGCCGGCGGTGGCGAGCGCGAACGCGGTGTCCGGGCCCTTCACCCCGCTCATGGTGAGGAGCCTGTACCCGAGTGCCGTGCTGGCGGCACTGCCGCCGGGCATCACGTTGCCGAGCGCCTTGGTGCTCAACTGTATGCGGAAGAGCCGCAGGAGCGAGACGTCGTCGCCGTCCCCGCCGAGGGCCGCCTTCGTGAGCATCGAGTAGAAGAACAGCGAGATCATCTGCAGGCCGAAACCGGCGAGCAACAGGTTCGGCTCGATCCGGTTGAGGTCGTGCGCGGCATCGAAGAACTGCGGCACGAGGGGCAGGATGATCCAGTACGCCACCAGGGCGATGACAACCACCTGGATGGTGCGTCTCAGTCCCGGGCGGCGGCTACTCATCCTGACCACTCTTGCCGCTCGACGGCGCGACTTCGGGGAATGCGCGGACGAGCGACACGAGGGTGTCCTTCACGTTCGCGGGCAGCGGTGCGGGCGACTTGCCCAGCCGCACCACGACGAGATCGCGGTCCGGCACGACGAACGTGAACTGGCCCTCGTACCCGAAGGCCGCCATGGAGCCCGGCAGCGACGGCTCCAGCCACCAGTGGGCCCCGTACCCCGTGCCGTTCTCCGGGTCCGTGCCGAAGTACGCCCGTCCGTGGTCGACCCAGCCCTGCGGGAGCACCCGCGCCCCGTCCCACACGCCGTCGTTCATGTACAGCCAGCCGAACCGTGCGAAGTCCCGCGCGGTGGCGTAGACGAAGGAGGAGCCGACGAAGGTGCCGGCCCTGTCGAACTTCGGGACCGCCGTGCTCATGCCGATGACATCGAACAGCCGCGTCCTCATGAACGTCTCCGTCGCCGCGCGCGAGGGAGGGACGTCACCGAGTGCCCGCGCGAGGACGCGCGCCACCAGGTTGGTTGTGCCCGACGAGTACCCGAACACTGTGCCGGGCTCGCTCTCCAGCCGCTTCGACGCGGCATAGGCCGCGTGGTCCCCGGCGTGGGGGGCGCCATCGCCGCCGAACAGCATCTCGATGACGTCCGAGACACTGCCGTCCACGTAGTCCTCGTTCCACGCGAGACCGCTGCCCATGTTGAGCAGGTTCTGGAGACTGATCCCGCGGCGTGCGTCCCCTTCCCATTCGGGGAACAGCCCGGTCATCGATGTGTCGAGGAGGCCGTCGCCCACGGCGATCCCCACGAGAGCGTGCGTAATCGACTTCGCCATGGACCAGCTGATGAGCGTGTCCCCGGGGGCCGTCCCGCCGCCGTAGCGCTCCAGGACCACCTTGCCCCCGCGGACCGCCACGAGAGCGTGGGTGGAGCCGTGGGTGTCCGGCGACCCGAAGAGGAGGTCCGTGCAGGACTCGATCGCCCCGGGGTCGCTGCCCCGGGCAGACCGGCCGTCTCCCAGTCACCGGACGGGTACCTCGTGCTCGCCACACCGAGACAATAGGCGTGACGGATGACTAGCGGGACGGGTGGCATCGGTAGTGCCCCCGGGGCCCGGCGTCACTAGCGTTTCCAGCCATGAGCGCCACCCCCGATCTCCAGACAGCAGCGTCGGTCATCTCGATCGCACGCACCATGGTCGACACCGCGACGGCGAGGCTCGCCTCGTCCGGGGGCCCGGACAAGAACCAGACCCTCGCATACGACCTCGCCCACGTGGCGGCGGCCGTCGAGACCGCCCGTTCGCTGGTCGACTACGGCGCGAAGGGCGACCTCGAGGCCAAGATCACCTGTGCCTTCACCGCCGACATGGTCCACGACTTCATCACGCGCCTGATCGGCCGCGAGCAGCTGTGGGGCGTCGACCCGTCGGCGATGGCCCCGGCCCATGACTTCGTGCAGAAGTACCGCGACCCTGCCTTCCTCGTGTCGATCTTCGACCAGCAGGGCCCGCGCCACCTGGCGCAGGACTTCGAGATGGTGCAGGACACCTTCCGTTCCTATGCCACCAAGGAGATCGCGCCGCGCGCCGAGCACGTCCACCGCCACAACGCCGATGTCCCCGAGGAGATCATCGCCGGACTCGCGGAGATCGGCGCATTCGGCCTCAGCGTCCCGGCCGAGTACGGTGGCTACAGCGAGGGCGGCGAGGGCGAGTACATGGCGTCCGTCATCGCGACCGAGGAGCTCTCCCGCGGCTCGCTCGGCATCGGCGGTTCGCTCATCACGCGCCCCGAGATCCTCACGCGCGCGCTCGTCAAGGGTGGCACCGAGGAGCAGAAGCACGAGTGGCTCCCGAAGCTCGCGACAGCAGAAGTCCTCTCTGCAGTCGCCGTGACCGAGCCGGACTACGGCAGCGACGTTGCCGGCCTGAAGACCACCGCCGTCGAGGCACCGGGGCCGAACGGCGAGGCCGGCTGGCTCATCAACGGCGTGAAGACGTGGTGCACCTTCGGCGCCCGCGCGAACGTGCTGATGCTGCTCGCGCGCACCGACCCCGACCGCTCGAAGACGCACCGTGGCCTCAGCCTCTTCATCGTGCCGAAGCCCGTGGGTGACGCGCACGGCTTCATGTTCACCCAGGACGGCGGCGGGAAGATGGAGGGGCGCCCGATCGACACGATCGGCTACCGCGGCATGCACAGCTACGAGATCGCCATCGAGAACTGGTGGGTGCCCGAGACGAACCTGATCGGCGGGCGCGAGGGGCTCGGCCGGGGCTTCTACCTGCAGATGGAGGGCTTCGAGAACGGCCGCCTCCAGACGGCCGCGCGTGCCGTGGGGCTGATGCAGGCCGCGTACGAGGCCGCACTCGACTACGCCCAGAACCGCAATGTGTTCGGCCAGAACATCGTGGAGTACGAGCTCACCAAGGTGAAGCTCGCCCGCATGGCCGTCATCATCCAGTCGTCGCGTCAGTTCGCGTACGCCGTGGCCCGTCTCATGGGCAAGGGCGAGGGTGCGATGGAGGCGAGCATGGTCAAGGCCTACGTCTGCAAGGCTGCTGAGTGGGTCACCCGCGAGGCGCTGCAGATCCACGGCGGCTACGGCTACGCCGAGGAGTACTCGGTGAGCCGCCTCTACGTGGACGCCCGCGTGCTCTCGATCTTCGAGGGCGCCGACGAGACGCTCTGCCTCAAGGTCATCGCCCGGCGCATGTGCGACGGCGCGGGCAAGTAGCACCGAGCTGCCGGGGCACCGGCCTCAGTCCGCGAACCAGCGGACCACGTCGTCCAGCGACCTGACGCGCAGGCCGTCGAACAGGTGCGCGGCATCGTCGAACGGGTCGAACAGCACGGGGACGAGACCGGCCGCCTCTGCCCCGCGGACGTCCATCGTGACGTTGTCGCCCACGTAGGCGACCCTCCCTCGCTCGGTGCCTGGGAAGTGCGGGAACGCATGGTCGAAGATGCGCGGGTCCGGCTTGGCCACACCGACGATCTCACTGTCGACCACGCAGCGCACCTGCGGGTGCGGCCCGGGCCCCACCTGGCACAGGCCGCTGCGCCGCAGCACTGATTCCACCTGCCCGCTCGCGTTGCTGACGATGCCGACGGGCACCCCGAGAAAGTTGAGCGACGCGAGGCCCTCCCGCGAACCGGGCACGGGCGCCCTCCAGATGTGGGCATGGCGGGTGCGCCCGAGCACGTGTGCCGCCTCTGCCGAGTCGGCTGCGGGCACCCCCACGCGCGCCACGAACTCGAGGTCGAACCCCGACCAGTCGCTCTCGGGGGCCGCGGCCGCACTCTTCACGGCCATTGCAGCGAAGTGCGCCCTGTAGTACGCCCCGTGGTCGGCCGTGGCGCCGTAGAAGGAGAGTGCGGGGGCCAGGACCGCCGGGTCCGGGTACATGAGCACGCCCCCCACGTCGAAGAGCACCGCGTCGAAACCCGCCATCCCGCCAACCATATGTGACGGCTTCCCGCGCCGTCCGCAGGCCTCCCCTTCGTGGCCACGGGTGCCGCCCCCTACGCTTGCCCCGTGCGTTCCGCCAGAGACTTCTTCAAGCCCCTCGCCGCCGGTGCCCCGGAGCCCGTCCGCGAGATCCCCTTCCGCCCCAGCAGGGTGATCCATTTCTTCCCGCCCCACAACGAGAAGATGGTCTCGAAGCTGCCTGAGACGATCCCCACCGTGGACATCATCCTCGGCAACCTGGAGGACGCCATCCCGATGGCGGACAAGGAGGCCGCCCGCGCCGGCCTGGTGAAGGTCGCGAACGAGCTGGACTTCGGCACCACGCAGCTGTGGACACGCGTGAACAGCCTGGACTCGCCGTGGTTCCTCGACGACATGATCGAGATCGTCACGAAGGCCGGTGACAAGTTCGACGTGATCATGATCCCGAAGGTGGAGGGCCCCGAGGACATCCATTACGTGGACCGCCTGCTGGCACAGCTGGAGGCACGAGCCGGGCTGAAGAAGCCGATCCTGCTCCATGCAATCCTCGAGACCGCACGCGGCGTGGCGAACGTGGAGGAGATCTGCGGGGCGTCGCCGCGCATGCAGGGCATCTCGCTCGGGCCGGCCGACCTCGCCGCCAACCGGCGCATGAAGACGACCCGCGTCGGCGGCGGGCATCCCGACTACGTCGTGCGCGTGGACCCGCAGGGTGACGACTACGCCGGCCAGCGCGCCACCTTCCAGCAGGACCTGTGGCACTACACGATGGCCCGCATGGTCGATGCCTGCGTGATGCACGGGGTGCTGCCGTTCTACGGGCCCTTCGGCGACATCAAGGACACCGTGGCGTGCGAGGACCAGTTCCGCAACGCCTACCTGCTCGGCTGCGTGGGCGCGTGGAGCCTCCACCCCGTGCAGATCGACATCGCGAAGAAGGTCTTCAGCCCGCGCCCGCAGGATGTCGCACAGGCCCAGCGCGTCATCGACGCCATGGGTGACGGCACCGGCGCCATCATGCTCGACGGCAAGATGGAGGACGACGCGAGCGTGAAGCAGTGCAAGGTCGTCGTGGAGCTCGCCCGCCAGCTCGCCGCCCGCGACCCCGAACTGAAGGCCGCATACGGCTTCTGACCGACCGTCCTGCACGACACGAAAACCGAGACACGAGAAACCAGGTAACGCCATGACCGCACTCCGCCCCCGCCGCTCCGTCCTGTACATGCCCGCCGCAAACGAGCGCGCCCTCGAAAAGGCGAAGGGCATCCCCGCCGATGCCATCATCTTCGACCTGGAGGACGCCGTGTCGCCGGATGCGAAGGACACGGCCCGTGCGCAGGCCGTGGCGGCTGCCAACAGCGGCGAGTACGGCCGCCGTGAGCTGACGATCCGCTGCAACGGGCTCGACACCCCGTGGGGCGCCGCCGACATCGCGGCGGCGTCGGGGGCATGCGTGTCGTCGGTCGTCATCCCGAAGGTCTCGAGCGCGAGGGAACTCGACGCCGTGTCCGCGGCCATGGACGCCGCCGGAGCGCCGGCAGAAATGATGATCTGGGCCATGATCGAGACGCCGACGGCGATCCTCGACGCCCGCGCGATTTGCTCGCACCCGCGCGTGGCCGTGCTGGTCATGGGCACGAACGACCTCGCGAAGGAACTACGCGCAGCGCAGGTGCCCGGCCGTGCACCGCTGGTGCCGCACCTGGCCACCGCCCTGCTCGCTGCACGCGAGGCGGGCAAGCCCGTGCTGGACGGCGTCTACAACGACATCAAGAACGCCGAGGGGTTCACCGCCGAGTGCGTGCAGGGAATGCAGATGGGCTTCGACGGCAAGACCCTGATCCACCCCGACCAGGTGACCGTCGCGAACGACACGTGGGCACCGACCGAGGCGGAAGTGGATCACGCTCGCCGGGTCATCGCGGCGTTCGACGAGGCGCTCGCAGCTGGCAAGGGCGTGGTGCAGCTCGACGGGAAGATGATCGAGAACCTGCACGTGGCGAATGCCCAGCGCGCCATCGCCATCGCAGAGGCGATCGCGGCCCTGGGGGCCTGACCGTCAGAGGTTGGCGCGGAAGAGCGAGAGCGTGCGGTCCCACGCAGTCCTCGAGACCGCAGCGTCGTAAACCTCCGCCCGCGTGTCATTGAAGAATGCGTGGTGCGTGCCGGGGTACACGTGGAATGTGGCCGTCTTGCCCTTGGCACGCAGTTCGGCCTCCAGTGCCTTCGCGGCCTCGGGAGACGCCGTGCCCCTGTCGTTCTCCGCGTAGTGCCCCTCGACCACTGCCGCGATCGCGTCCCAGTCCACCGGGGTGTCGGGGCGCATGCCGCCGTAGAACGGCGCGCACGCCGCGACCACGTCGGGCCGCTGGCAGGCGATCATCAGCGAGAGGCCACCGCCCATGCAGAATCCGGTCACGCCCACCTTGGGGTTGCTGGTGCGCGCGACGAGGAAGTCGACGGCGCCGCTGAGGTCCTTGCCCGCGGTGACCAGGTTCATGCTCATCAGCAGCTTGCCTGCCTGGTCCGGTTCTGTCGTCTGGACACCGTGGTACATGTCAGGTGCGAGGGCGGTGAAGCCCTCCGCGGCGAACCTGTCCGCGACGTCCTTGATGTGGTCGACGAGACCCCACCACTCCTGGATGACGATGACACCGGGGCCCTTGCCGTCGGCGAGGTACCCGCCGCACGTTCCCCCGTTGCTCTTGAACTCCACCATCTCGCCCATTGCGGTCTCCTTCGGTCGGTGACCACACACTAAGCGCACCGTTCAGACCACGCTCCGCCGGAGGATCTCGACGGCAGGCGGGCAGCCGGGCATGGCGGAGAGGTCCGCCGCCGCGGCGGGTCCCGCGCCCGGGTGGAACACCGCCGACACGATCGTGTGCGGCACCACGTCGTGGCCGCTCGCCCACGGGTCGGGACGTCCGCGCACTGACTCCACCATGGGGTCGAACAGCTGTGCCGGCAGCACCGTGCCCTCCCCTGCCACCAGCCACACCGGCTTCTCCGTGCACCATGCCACGGACGCAAGTGCGAGCGAGCCCCCGCACGCGAGCGAGGAGACCGGCCCCACCGCCAGCGCGGCAATGACCGTGACATCGGCACACTCGACGGCCGCGGCGAGACCCTCCGGCGCGACCAGCTCGCACGATGCGTCGTTGTTCGAGAGGAAGCGCAGGGCGTCACCGCCGTCCCCGAGGGAATCGAGCACCAGTGCATGAATGTCGCCCCGGCGCACGAGAGCATCCACCACGTGGCCGCTCCAACCGATGACGCACACGGTGGCATCCTCCGGGAATGCGGCGGCGAGATGCGAGGCGGTCAGGTCGGTGCTCAGCGCTCGGGATGCGGCACGCAGTTCCTCACGGGGGTCCATGGCCGTGACCCCGCGGGCGCAGAGGCTCCAGAGCGGGGCGTTCGTGCCGTGGTGCTCCACCAGACGCCGGGCCGCGACCAGCATCGCCGCAGGGTCATGCGTCACCCCCGAGAGGGCGTCGGCGGCACCCATCGCGACCTCGACGGGGTCTGCACCGTGGGACCGGGCGACGTACCGCAGGAACTCGATCGGATGCACGTCCCGCACGCTACTGGCGCACCATGGGCGGCCCACGGCGGTCAACTAGCGTTGGGACCGTGGCTGCAGCAGAACTCCCCAACCCGAACCTCGATGTCACCCTCGCACCCCTGAAGGGCGAGTCCCGGCCGATGCGCGAGTGGTTGACCACGTTCCACCTGGCGTCCGTGGTGCTCGACCCGTACACCAACGAGAGCAGCTGGATCCTCGAGACGGCCGCGCGCGTGATGCGCCAGTTCAGCGGTGCCGCGGTGCGGGTGAACTTCATCATCGCCTGCGGCCCGGAGGACGCCCGCACGTTCCTCGGCCCGCTCGCCGACGAGTTCCTCGTCTACTGCGACCCGGACCGCGCGGCCATCCGCGCTCTCGGCCTGACTGAGCTGCCCGCGTTCGTTCTCGTGCAGTCGAACGGCACGGTGCCCGCCGCCGCGCAGGGCTGGAACGCGACCGACTGGAAGCACGTCGCGGCAAAGGTGGCCGAGCTCACCAGCTGGTCGAAGCCGTCGCTCCCCGCACCGGGAGACCCCGGCGCGTTCCGCGGCACCCCCGCGCTTGTCTGAGGTCCCCGCACGGACTGACCTCCCCGTCGAGGACGTCATCGACGACCTCCG
The DNA here is from genome assembly GCA_046091825.1 of Actinomycetota bacterium. Lineage (GTDB taxonomy): Bacteria > Actinomycetota > Acidimicrobiia > Acidimicrobiales > Ilumatobacteraceae > UBA2093. The sequence continues at coordinate 32,663 of JBJTCK010000007.1, forward strand.
GCGCGCCATGGCCACGCGGTCCGGGGCGGTGATGGTGGCGCCGCCCGGCGCAGGAAAGACCACGCTCGTGCCGCTGCGGCTCGTGGACGAACCCTGGGTGTGCGGGCGGCGCATCGTGATGCTGGAGCCGCGCCGTCTCGCCGCCCGGGCGGCCGCCCGTCGGATGGCGTCGATGATCGGCGAGGAGCCGGGCGGCCTCGTCGGGTACCAGACCCGCGACGAGCGGCGCATCGGCCCGGGCACGCGCATCGAGGTCGTGACCGAGGGTGTGCTCACGCGCAGGCTGCAGAACGACCCCGCGCTCGAGGGCACAGCGCTCGTCATCTTCGACGAGGTGCACGAGCGGAACGTGCCGACGGACCTCGGCCTCGCCTTCCTCCTTGACGCGCGGTCGATGCTCGGCAGCGACACGCGCATCCTCGCGATGTCGGCGACTGCCCAGGTCGAGGTCTTCCGTTCGGTGCTGGCGGATGCGGACGGGCCGGCACCGTTGGTCGAGTCCGACGGCCGCATGCACCCGGTGGAGGTCCGCCACCTTCCGCGCATGCGCGGTGACCGCCTGGAGAACGCGGTCGCGGACGCGGTGGCAGCCGCGCTGCGCGACGACGAGGGGGACATCCTCGTCTTCCTGCCCGGTGTCGGCGAGATCAACCGTGCGGCCGAGGTGCTGCGCGAACGTCTTCCCGGTGGCGTGGCCGTGCACCGGCTTGCCGGCGCACTGCCGTTCGCCGAGCAGGACGCCGCACTGGCTCCCGGCGCCCCCGGCACGCGGCGTGTGGTGCTCAGCACCGACATCGCGGAGACCTCGCTCACCGTCGACGGCGTGCACATCGTGGTGGACGCTGGTCTCGCACGTGTGCCGCGCCTCGACGTGCGCACGGGACTGACGGAGA
>JBJTCK010000008.1:0-3480 GCA_046091825.1 Actinomycetota bacterium
CCTCGAACAACACCCGCGAGCTGTCGGAGGCCCTGAAGCGTCGCTGCCTGTTCCTCCACGTGGACTACCCGCAGATGGAGCGCGAGAAGGAGATCGTCCTCACGAAGGTGGAGGGCATCACCGACGCCCTGGCCGACCAGATCGCCCGCATCGTCCGCAGCATTCGCCAGCTGGACCTGAAGAAGGCGCCGTCCGTCAGCGAGACACTCGACTGGGCGCGCACCCTCGTGCTGCTCGGAATCGAGAACATCGACGCCGAGAAGGCCAAGGAGACCCTGCACGTGCTGCTGAAGTACCAGACGGACATCGCCAAGGCCGCCAAGGAACTGTCGAACGACTGACGAACCAGGACTGACGCCCAGCCATGCTCGATCTTCTCTCCGGTTTCATCGTGGAACTCCGCAATGCGGGGCTGCCGGTCAGCCTCACCGAGAACCTCGACGCCATGGAGGCGATCATGCACATCCCGCTCGAGGACAGGGAGGCCTTCAAGTACGCGCTCGGCGCGACCCTCGTGAAGAACCACGCTCACTGGCGCTCGTTCGAGACCGTGTTCGAGGTCTACTTCAGCCTGCGCGGCCCGGAATATGCGATAGACGGCACCGGTGACGGCAACGCCGACATCGACGAGTTCATGCGCCAGATGCAGAGCCTGCAGGGACAGGGCGAGGGCAAGGGTGGCGGCACCATGGACGGCCTCACGCCCGAGGAGCTCATGAACATCCTCATGAACGCCCTCATGAACGGTGACCAGGCCATGATGCGTGCGCTTGCCAAGCAGGCTGTGCAGAGGTTCGCCGGCATGGAGCCCGGTCGCCCCGTGGGCGGCACCTACTACCTGTACCGCACGCTGCGGAACCTGGACCTGGACGGCATGCTCGACAAGCTGATGGAGTCCAGCCGGCAGCAGGTCGGGGGCGAGCTCACGAACCTCGAGGAGCGCCTGGAGCGCGACGAGTACCAGGACAGGATCGAGAAGTTCAAGCAGGAGGTCGAGGCGGAGATCCGCCGGAGACTGGTGGCCGACCGCGGTGCCGAGGCGATGGCGAAGACGCTGCGCAAGCCCCTGCCCGAGGACGTCGAGTTCATGCACGCCAGCCGCGACGAGATGCAGCACCTGAAGAAGGCACTGCAGCCGCTCACCCGCAAGCTCGCGGCGCGGCTCGCCCGCAAGCGCCGCCACGGCCGAAAGGGGCCGCTCGACTTCCGCAACACGGTGCGGCACAGCCTCGCCTACGGCGGCGTGCCCGCTGAGCCGAAGTTCAAGTACCCGCGCCCGGCCAAGCCCGAGCTCATCGTTGTCGCCGACATCTCCGGGTCGGTGGCCGCCTTCGCCCGCTTCACCCTGATGCTCGTCTACGCGATCTCCAACCAGTTCTCGAAGGTCCGCGCCTTCGTGTTCATCGACGGCATCGACGAGGTCACGGACTACTTCAAGCAGACCGAGGACATCAGCGAGGCGATCCACCGGATCAACACCGAGGCCGACGTGATCTGGGTGGACGGGCACAGCGACTACGGCCATGCATTCGAGGTGTTCTGGGACAAGTGGGGCAAGGAAATCGGCCCGAAGTCCACGGTGATGCTCCTCGGCGACGCCAGGAACAACTACCACGCCTCGCAGGCCTGGGTCATCAAGGAGATGAGTGCGAAGGCCCGTCACGTCTACTGGCTGAACCCGGAGCCGAAGTCCTACTGGAACACGGGCGACTCCATCGTGGGGGAGTACGGCACGTTCACCGACGGGGTGTACGAATGCCGCAACCTGCGCCAGCTGGAAGCGTTCGTCGAGAAGCTCGCCTGAGCCCGTGACGGACACCCGCCTGATCCTCGTCCGCCACGGCGAGTCGTACGCGAACGCGGAGAAGTTCATCGGTGGCCTCAGGTCGTGCCGCGGGCTCACCGACACCGGTCGCTGGCAGGCCGAACGGCTGCGCGACCGTCTGCTCCGCGAGGGGGACATGGTCGCCGATGTCCTGGTCAGCAGTTCCTACCCGCGGGCGCTCGAGACCGCGCGGATCATCGCGCCCGCGCTCGGCAGCCTCAAGGTGACAGTGGAGCCCGGCTGGGGCGAGCACGACCCGGGGCCCGAGTGCGACGGGCTCAAGTTCGCCGACTTCGTGGAGAGGTACGGCATGCCCGACTGGGACGGAGACCCGTACGACGTGCTGTACCCGGGGGGCGAGACCAAGGCGGCCTTCGCCGACCGCATCGCAGAGACGCTGCGCCGCACCATGGCCGAGTACTCGGGGTGCACGGTGGTCGTGGCGTGCCACGGCGGCACCGTCGACGTGATGTTGCGCATCGCCCTGCACGCCCCCCTGAACGGCAAGTTCGAGATCCACACGGGGAACACGGCGATCACCGAGCTCGTGCACCTGAAGGGCTCCAAGTGGCGGCTCGTGCGCTACAACGACACCGCCCACCTGGCAGGAGACTGACCCCCGGAATCGTGCCTATGATGCCGGCATGCCCGTCCTGACCGCTGTCGCCACCGACGAGGAGGGCCCCGTCGAATCGCCCGTGGTGATCGTCGGAGCGGGCACAGCCGGGATTGCGTTCGCCATCGAGTTCTGCAGGCACTCGCGCGCGCCCTTGGTGATGATCGAACAGGGAGGCGATGCAGTCGGCTCCTCCTCGCCGGGTTTTCTTGATGCCGTGCGACCCGAGAACATGTGGCCGGGTCTCCGGGTGCAGTGCGTCGACAACGGTCCCGTGACGCCGTACATGCAGGCACGTGTCATCGGCGGGGGCTCCGCGGTGAACGGGATGCTCGAGGGAACGGATCAGGCTCCTGCACAACGTCGCTTCCTCGCGGATCTCCTCGGCAACCCGGCGCCGAGCGACACTGTGGGTGACGCACTGGCTGCGCTCAACGGCCGGAGGTGGAGAAGGAACACCTCGGACGGACGCCGCGTGGACGGCACCTCCGCTCTCGCCGAGATGACAGAGTCCGGTCGTGTCGTGCTGGTCCGGGGCGAGGTCGATCATGTGATCATTCGTCACGGACGTGCCGTTGGGGTCGTCGTGGGGGGCAGGGAGATCGCGGCCTCGCGGGTGGTGATGTGCGCCGGTGCAGTCGGGACGCCACTGGTTCTCAGCCGGTCTGATCTCCCGCCGGACCTCGCGCGGATGGTGGGGGACACCCTGTTCGATCATCCGTCGATCACCTTCACTCTTCACAGGCGCACGCCCGCGAGACCCGGAGCCCCCGACGTGTCGACTTACGTCGAAGTCGCAGACCTGCCGTGGCGAGAGACCGAAGCGGCAGCCGCGCCAGCGGCGGCGGCAAACCCGGCACTCGCCCGAGCGGCCCTTTTCGAGGAACTGTGGCGGACAGGAGTCCCAAACCCGGCGCGTCTCTCGATGCCCGCTCGTAACCCGTGATGAGTCCACGACGCGCAACCGGGAGGGTGGCTCCGGTCCGCCACAGTTCCTCGAAAAGGGCCGCCCGGGCGAGTGCCGGGTTTGCCGCCGCCG
>JBJTCK010000009.1:0-34439 GCA_046091825.1 Actinomycetota bacterium
GCCCATCTTCTGGTAGTGGTCGCTGCGGAAGAACGCATCGAAGCCAAGGGCCTCGGCACGCTGCGCCACGGCGAGAAGATCGAGGTAGCCGGCGCCCTGCTGGGGCTCGGTGAAGATGCGCAGAATCACGCCGGCAACCTAGCCGCCTGTCGCGGCGAAGTGCTCGTCCAGCCGTGCGGCGATGAAGGCCCCCAGTCTCCGGCCGCCAAGCCTGTTCATGTGGACACCGCCGTGGCTGAACCACGTGGTATGCCGGCGGGCGTGCTTGTTCCAGTCGACGACGGTGATGTTCTCGAGCCGCGGTGCGGTGGACCGCAGCACTACGTTGTGCGACCTGCTCCGGCGCGTGGAGACCGACCTCTCGTGGTAGGTCAGCCAGATGACGGGGATTCCCTGCAGTCGTGCCTCCGCAGCGATGCTGCGGATCCCTTCACGGAGCGTCTGGTCGCCGACGTCGTTGTAGCCGGTGCCGACGACGACTATGTCGATCTCGTCGGCGCGGTGGTCGCGGAACCTCTCCAGTGCGCTGCGGCCCCCGGAACCCGGGCATCCCTTGCCGAGCAGCGACTGGCATCCCCAGGTCTCGTTGACGATGTCGTAGCCGGCCGACCACATGGGCTTGTTCGACTCAGGTGCCCAGCGCAGAACGCTGAGCACGGAGTCGCCGAGGACAAGGACCGTGTGCCGCGTGCCCTCTGCTGAAGCCCCGTCCGTGGTGACGGGCAGTGCGGACGTGCCGATGACGAGCGACAACGCGATGACGAGCACTCGTCCGTTCAGTCCCCGCCGCCGCGCCTGCATACATCACTGTCTACCGACAGCCGCGCCCTGCGGTGCGGCCTGCCAGTCGGCGTGGGCAGTCTGCAGGGACTCCGGCAGGCGGGAGAGGTGGCGCAGCGAGAGAGAGGGCACGGTGGTGCGCACCGCGAACACCGACGGGGCGAGGGTCATGTGGCGCATCAGGCCGAACATGATGCAACGGTCGAAGCCGCGCGAGAACGGGTTGTGCCGGCCGTGGTGGTACGCGAGGCCGAGACTGTGGGCCAGCACGTTCAGGTCCACAACGGACCCCTCGGGCCTGTCCGCCACGAGCCCGGCGCACCGGCGCAGCAGCCACGTGGCGGTGGGGCCCAGGATGCCCAGCCAGAAGTGCTCCACGTACTCCCCGTGGGCGGGGTGGCCGTGCGCCTCGGCGAGGGCGTCAGGCCAGGGGACCAGGGTGATGATGCCGTCCTCGGGCAGTTGCGTTGGTGTCATGTTCGTGTGCTCCTTCCGGAGCGCCAATGTGGGAATCACGGCAGACTGGAGGGCGGAATGAGCGGGGAATCCAGGAATCAACCACAAGACCCACTGGTGGCTGAGGCCGCAGAGCTGCTTCGCGCGGCCTCGCGCGTCGTGATGTTCACCGGTGCGGGCATCTCCACTGACTCCGGGATCCCCGACTTCCGTGGGCCGAACGGCGTGTGGACGAAGAACCCGCTCGCAGAGAAGACGTCGACACTCAGCTGGTACCTCGGGGACCCGGAGGTGCGCAAGGCGGCATGGGAGAGCAGGGAGCGCACGTTCGGCCGGCAGCTGGCGCCGAACGGCGGGCACCTCGCCGTCACGGAGATCGAGAGGATGGGCAAGCTCTCCGTCGTGGTCACGCAGAACGTGGACGGTCTGCACCAGGATGCGGGCGTCCCCGCCGACAAGGTTCTGGAGCTGCACGGGACCGTGAAGTTCGCGCGGTGCTGGGACTGCAGCGACAGGCGGCCGATGGGGGAGTACATCGAACTCGTGCGGGCCGGCGACCCTGACCCCGCGTGCGTGAGGTGCGGCGGCATCGTGAAGAGCGACGCGGTCCTGTTCGAGCAGGCACTCGACGAGCACGTCATCAGCAGGGCATTGGCGGAGGCCGAGGCGTGCGACGTGCTCTTTGCCGTGGGCAGCACTCTCGGGGTGTCACCGGCGAACAACGTGGTCAGGCGGGCGCGCGGTGCCGGGAAGCCCGTGGTGATCGTGAACGGCGACCCGACGGAGATGGACCACCTGGCAAGTCTCTTCATCAAGGGGTCGATCACCCCCGTGATGCAGGCCATCGTGGACGCCGCGAGGTAATTCCCGACCCGGTGGGTAGGGTTTCGGGCATGGCGTCATTCCGCGACCTTCTGTCCCAGGCCAAGTCACAGATCACCGAGATCACCCCGGAGGATGCCGAGACGCGTATCGCAGGGGGAGACGTGCTCGTGCTCGACGTGCGCGAGCCCGACGAGTACGACCAGGGTGCGCTCGCGAACGTGCTGCATATCCCGCGCGGCCACCTCGAGGCCCAGATCGAGGCAAAGGCCACCGACCGCGGGCAGGAGATCGTGGTGTACTGCGCCGGCGGCGTGCGCAGCGCGTTCGCGGCAAAGACCCTGCAGGAGCTCGGGTACACGAACGTGCTGTCGATGGCGGGGGGCTTCGGCCGGTGGAAGGACGAGGGCCGCGCATGGCGCATGCCGGTCACGCTCACGCCCGACCAGCGCAACCGCTACCAGCGCCACCTGCTCCTGCCCGAGGTCGGGGTGGAGGGCCAGGCAAAGCTCCTGGAGAGCAAGGTGCTGATGCTCGGTGCGGGCGGTCTCGGTTCTCCCGCCGCGCTCTACCTTGCCGCCGCCGGCGTCGGCACGATCGGCATCGTCGACATGGACGAGGTGGACGAGTCGAACCTGCAGCGCCAGATCCTCCACAACCTCGATCGTGTCGGGCTGCGCAAGGTGGAGTCGGCGCGCCAGACGATCGCGAAGCTGAACCCGGACGTGAAGGTGAACGCGTACGACACCCGTCTCGACGCGTCGAACATCATGGACATCATCGCGGGGTACGACGTGATCGTGGACGGCGCGGACAACTTCCCCAGCCGCTACCTGCTGAACGACGCGAGCGTGAAGCTCGGCATCCCGGTGGTGCACGGGAGCATCTTCCGTTTCGAGGGGATGGTCTCGGTGTTCCACCCGCTGCGCGGGCCGACCTACCGCGACATGGTCCCGGAGCCGCCGCCGGCGGAGCTCGCCCCGTCGTGTGCCGAGGCCGGCGTGCTCGGCGTGCTCCCGGGAATCGTGGGATCAATCCAGGCTCTCGAGACGCTGAAGATCCTGCTCGACCTGGGTGACCCGTTGATCGGCCGGATCCTCTCCGTGGACACCACGGAGATGTCGTTCCGCGTGTTCAAGCTGCGCCCCGACCCCACGAACGTGGTGACCCACGAGAACCGTGACCGCATCCAGGTGCGTGACCTCGACGGTCTCTGCGCGCCCTGGCTGTCCCACTAGCCAACCGCCGAACCACTAGCGTTCCGGGGGTGACAACCCCCATCGTGATCGTCGGGGCGGGCTTCTCCGGTGCCGTCGTGGCGCGCCAGCTCGCGGAGGCGGGCATTGCCTCCACCGTCATCGACCAGCGCCCCCACGTGGCGGGCAACGCCCACACCGAGCGCAACGACAACGGGGTCATGGTGCACGTGTACGGGCCCCACATCTTCCACACCGCGCACGAGGACGTGTGGGAGTACGTCAACCGCTTCGGCGAGATGGTGCCGTACAACCACCGCGTGAAGGCCACGTACTCGGGCCGGGTGTACTCGCTGCCGGTGAACCTGCTGACCATCAACCAGTTCTTCGGGGCCACGCTCTCCCCGGCGGAGGCCGAGGCATTCATCCGCGAGCAGGCCGACGACAGCATCGGAACGCCGGTCACCTTCGAGGACCAGGCGCTGAAGTTCGTGGGCCGCGACCTGTATGAGGCGTTCTTCAAGGGGTACACCCAGAAGCAGTGGGGCCTCTCGCCCACGGAACTGCCGGCATCGATCCTGGCGCGGCTGCCGGTGCGCTTCAACTACGAGGACAGCTACTTCAACCACCCCCACCAGGCGATCCCGCGGGACGGCTACACGCCGATCGTGGAGCGCATCCTCGAGCACCCTCTCATCGGCGTGGTGCTCGGGCGTGCGGTCACTGCCGACGACCTCGACGGTGCGGAGCACGTGTTCTGGACGGGGCCGATCGACGAGTACTTCCGCCATGCCCACGGCAGGCTCGGGTACCGCACCCTGGATTTCGCCGCCGAGGAGCTCTCCGGGGACTTCCAGGGCTGTCCGGTGATGAACTACTGCGACCCGGACGTCCCCTACACCCGGATCACCGAGCACAAGCACTTCGCCCCGTGGGAGTCGCACGATGCCACGGTCATCTACAGGGAGTACTCGCGCCTGGCGGGGGAGGACGACATCCCCTACTACCCGATCCGGCTGGTCAAGGAGAAAGAGCAGCTCCTGCGGTACGTGGAGGCCGCCCGGGAGGCCCGGGGGGTCACTTTCCTCGGCCGTCTCGGGACCTACCGGTACCTGGACATGGACGTGACGATCAAGGAGGCCCTGGATGCATCCCGGGTCTTCTTGGAGTGCCGCGCGTCCGGGGCGGCAATGCCGTCATTCACGGTCGATCCCCTGTGAAACTAGGGGGATGACCTCCCACCTGCTGGCCCGCTTTCGCGTGGCGCCGGCGGGGTTCCCGGAGCCGACCCTGTACGTGCGGCACCGCGACGGGATGATCGACGACGAGGGCCTGCACCTCATGAAGGGCGGCAGGGCCACGTTCGACACCACCTTCGGGGTGTTCTCCGCGGGCCGCTGGGCCCGCCTCACCGACATCGCGGACGTGATCGTGCGCGTCCGCGCCACGGGCCGCGTGCGGGTGGAGCTGTTCTCGTACGCCGACGGCGTGGACACGGTGGTCGGAGTGTCGGAATCCGACGGCACGGTCAGGTGTGAGGACTTCCGTTCCCTCGCCGCAGAGTCGATGTACGTGTACGTGACCGCCCTGGAGGACAGGGTCACGGTGAGGGGCGGCGAGTGGCGCACCACGACCGCCCCGCAGCGCGACGTGCGGCTGGGGGTGGCCATCACCACGTTCAACCGCCAGGAGTACGTGCTGAAGACGATCGAGCGGCTGGTCGAGCTGGAGTCCTCCATCCCCGAGATGACGGGCCACCTGCGCGTGCTGGTCGTCGACAACGCGCGCAATCTCCAGCCGGAGGTGCCCGCCGGTGCGCCGTTCCGCCTGGTGGGCAACCCGAACCTCGGCGGCGCCGGCGGTTTCGCGCGCGGGCTGATCGAGTTCCGCGAGGAGGGCTGGAGCACGCACGTCGTCTTCATGGACGATGACATCAGCCTGGAGCCGGAGGCGATCGTGCGCACGGTGGCTCTGCTCTCGCACGCGAACTCACCGGACCTGTGCGTGCACGGGGCGATGATGAGCGAGGAGCAGCCGTGGCTGCAGTTCGAGGCAGGATCCCACTACGAGTACCGCGCCGTGTACCCGCTGCGCGCAGTCGGCCGCGGGATCGACCTGCGGCGCCGTGCCGACGTGGTGCGCGACGCCCTGGAGGAGGACCTCGACTACTCCGCGTGGTGGTTCACCGTGTTCCCCATGCACATCGCAAAGGACAACCCGCTCCCCGTCTTCGTGCGCGGCGACGACGTGGCGTTCGGCCTGATGCACACGGGTGAGCACACGGTCACCCTGCAGGGGATCTGCGTGTGGCACGCCGACTTCGCCCTCAAGAACAACCCATCATCGCTCTACTACGAGGTGCGCAACTTTGCCCTCATAGACACGCTCGTGTTTGACGACCACAAGGCTCGCCATCTCGCCTGGCGCTACCTCGGGTTCGGGTTCCGCAACGCGTACTCGCACCGCTACGCGAGCGCGGAGTACATGATCTGGGGCATGCGCGACTTCCTCGCCGGCCCCGAGGAGTGGATGCGCATCGACCACGCCGCGAAGCACGACCAGGTCAGGCAGGTGAGCGAGGAGAAGGCGGCACCGCTCACCCCGGAGCTGCTCGCTCTCGGCTTCACCCCGCCGCGCCCGAAGTTCGTGCGTCTCGGCGGCTACCTGATGGCCCCCTTCCTCGGCGCGGGACAGTTCCTGCCGAAGCCCCTGCGGTCGGGCGCGGTGGGCGTGGCGCAGATCGACGTGCGGGCAGTGGGCCTCGCAATCCGGCACAAGTCGATCCTGTACCGCCACCCGCGTTTCGACGAGGGGTTCGTGTGCGAGCGCGACTACCGGCGGTTCGCGCGCATCCAGCGCGAGGTGTTCTCCACGACGCTGCAACTCCTGCGCAGCTACCGCAGGCTGAAGAAGGCCTACCGGGCCGCCTACCCGCAGATGGTCAGCACGGAGGCCTGGAAGCAGCGCTGCGGCATCAGCTGAGCCCGCTGCGCATCAGGCACGGGCGGCGGTCGCCATGAGGACCGACCAGGTGGACGGCCCGACCCTGCCGGACTGGGGCAGGCCGGCCCGCTTCTGGAACGTCTTCACGTGTGCCACGAGGGCGCTCCCGTAGGTGCCGTCCGTCGCGATGCGAGTCTTCAGCACCTTCGCGAGGGCCCGCTGCACCGTCTTCACGGAAGGGTGCTTGGTGCCCTTGCGGAGGACGCCGAGCTCCGGGCGTGCGCCGAGCCCGAGTGCATCCCAGGTGGCGCGATCGACCGTGCCTGTGGCGGGCAGGTTCGCGGTGGCCTGGAACGCCGAGACGGCGGCGGCGGTGCCCTTGCCGTACTGACCGTCAGTGGCGAGTTTCTTCCTGCCCGTGAGGTTCAGCACCTTGTTCAGCGTCACCTGGACAGTGCGCACCATGACGCCCTCGTTCCTCGGTGCGAGCGGCAGGCCGGGGACGACCGGGATCGCCGCGGCGGCGGAAGGAAGAAGCCCGCGCGCGCGGAGGTCGTCCAGCTGGGCCCGCAGGAAGAGCGCGAACTCCGTCTGGCCCGAGGCGTTCAGGTGGACCCAGCAGCACAGGCCGGGGGAGTTGTCGAACAACCGCCACTGGTTGGCGGCCCCGCTCGCGGCGTTCCAGTCGAGTACGGTGACGGATGGGTTGGCTGCCGCCGCCGCGGCGAGCGCCGCGTTGGTGCGCGAGTACGTCCGCGTGGTGGAGCGGGTCGAGAGGTTCACGAAGATGATGCGCTGCACGCCCTTCGCGGTGAGTGCGCTGAGCATCTGCTGGACCTCCGACTCCACCGTGTTCTGGTCGTCGTTGTAGCCGAGCGCGACGACCGCGATGGCGGGGGGTTCGACCGAGTTCACGATGCCGATCCCGTCGGTGTCGATCTGGGGCGCGGCCACTTTCGCGATGCAGTCGGCACCCACGAAGCCCCGTCCCGCGCACGCATGCCATGTCAGCGCCGGGTACGAGGGGGTCACGACCGCGGCGAACTCGTTCGCGATGCTCTCGCTCACCGAGTCACCGACGAAGAGGATGGAGCCGACGGGTGAGGCCGCCGGGTCGACGGGGGGTGCGGGCGAGGTGTCGTACCAGGGGGAGTTGAGGTCCCAGTCGCTGCGGAAGTCCCACGCCTTCCGTGTGACCGACCCTGCGGTCCCGGTGATGGTGACGGTGACGGCGTAGCCGTCCCACTCCCCGCCGAGACCGTCGTGTGCGGTGACGACCGAGGTGAGCACGCCGATCGAGGGGTACTTCTTCTGGATGTCGACGGCGGAGAGACTGCGCGACCAGGTCTGTAGCTGCGCGTCCGCTGCCAGGTCGCCGTCGTCAGGCTTGGCGGCAAAGGTGCCGGCTGCAGTCCGGCCGCCGTTCGAGCTGGTGAACTCCGTGCGCGCGACTGCGCCGGCGGCCGACCTGATGACCACGCCCGCGGTTTCTGTGATTGCCCTGTCGGTGCGGGAGTCCTCGAGGAGGGCAGGGGTGGACCCGCCGACAGTGCGGGTGGCGGCCCCGCCGTACACCTGGCAGTCCATGGTGTCGCACGTCTTTGCAAAGGAATAGCGGGATTCCGACACCGAGTAGCTCCGTGCGGCCACTGCCTGGGCGCGCAGTGCGTTGATGCCGAGGCCCCCTGCCTGGTCGCCCCAGCCAGCGGGGGACTCACGCGGCACCACGCCGCGCAGGTACGACTCGAGGGCCACGGTGTTGACGCTGCGGATCCCGCCTTTCGCGTCGTTGGCCGCCCGAACGGTGCCCCGGTAGTAGCGGATGCGGCCGTTCCGGTAGGTGGAGTCGGGAGGCTCGCACACGCCGATCAGTTCTGTGGGTGCGACGGCCGCCGGGTTGGCGCCGTTCAGCGAGGTGAACTCCACGGGGCCGGTCACACCGGTGGCGAGCCTGGTGAATGACGCGGGCACAGTCTTCGGTGCGCACGTGGCGCCCGTGGAGGCGAACACGTCGTAGGTGTTGCGGCCCGTGGGCTTGGCGACGAGGGCCCCCCACTGGCCCGGCTGACCTGACCACGTGAGAGTGCCGTTGTCGGAGACGACGGAGGTGTTCGCCCCGTCGATGGACTGGAGGCGCACGGACATATTGCCGCCGGGGAGCAGCTTTGCGTCCGTCTCCACGAGGGAGGAGATCACGTGGCCCTTGTCGTAGTAGAACGCGAGGATCTCCTGCCAGGTCTTCTGGAACTTGGTCGCCCAGCCGAGCGCACCGAACTGGCTGAGCCCGCGTCCGTGCCCGAACCCGCGGCCGCGCACGATGACAGCGTCCGGCGGGAGCGAGTCTGCCGAGGATGCCGCAGGGGCGGCCACCACGGTCACGACCGACGCGACGGAGACGGCGGCGAGCACGGCGAGGATGCGCGCGGGGCGGCTGCGGTGGCGTGCTGGCTGTCGCATCGAGCGTCCACGCTAGGTGTTGGCGGCCTCCTGCGGGTGGCGCTCGATGACTTCCCTCTCCTGCATGGCGACCCCGCCGAGCACGAGGGCCATCCCGAACAGGTCGACTGTCGTCGGTGTCTGGTCCAGGAAGAGGAAGCCGAACACGGACGCAGTGACGGGGAGGAGCGCGAGCATCACGGAGAATCTCCGCACGGGGATGCGGCGCAGTGTCGCCTGGTCAATTCCGTACCCGATCGCGCTCGAGAGCATTCCGACGAGGCAGCAGAGCAGGACGAGCCGCACGGACGTGAACGCGGTCCCTGCGTCGGCGATGCCCGCAGGGGTCACCACCAGTCCGCCGAACACGAGTCCCCACCCCAGCCCGGCAACGCCCCTGCCGCCGAGCGCCACGCGGGAGCCGAGCACGATGTAGCCGGCCCACATCAGTGACGCCACGAGGATGAACACGAGCCCCAACGGCTCGTTGCCGAGCTCCACGCCGCCGAGCACGAACACACCGGCGGTCGCGAGCGCGAGTGCCAGGAGGTTGCGCGAGGTGCGGGTGGCGAGCGCAGCGACGGCGATCGGCCCGATGAACTCGATCGTCACCCCCTTGCCGAGCGGGAGCCTGTCGATGGCGAGGTAGAAGAAGAGGTTCATGAGGGCGGTGGAGGTGCCGAACATCGCGGCCGCGACGAGGTCGCGGCGCGTCCACGGGGCGTGACCCCGGGGGATGGAGAACGCGATGAGGAAGACGGCGGCGCTCAGCACCCGTATCCACGCGACGGTGGCGGGGGCGAGCTCGTCGAAGAGCCCGACCGCGACGACCGCACCCGTGTACTGGGCGGATGCAGAGGCGATGAAGAGGAACTCGGGCGGGACGCGGTGCAGCACCGCTGCCGCCCCGCCCGCACGTGCGGCGGTCACCTGGGCCCGGCTGCTCAGTCGAACAGGTCGGGGTCGGTGCGGCAGATCTCCTGCCACAGCGGCTGGAAGTGCATCCAGCCGGTAATCGCGTTGCCCGCGTTCTCGCGCGTGTAGACCGCCGACTCGTGGGGGATGTGCTTCGGCGTGCCCGCCGCCATGGCGGCGAGCTGTGCCTGTGCGCAGCGCTCGAAACAGACGAACCAGAAGACGGCCTCGTCGATGGTGGAGCCCACGGTGAAGTGGCCGTGGTTCTGGTGGATGGCGGCACGGTTCATGCCGAAGGCCTTGGCGAAGTCTCGGCCCGCGGCCTCCTCGAACACCACCGCACCGCCGTGGTCGGAGATCACCGTGTTGCACTCGTAGAACGCGCATGAGTCCTGCGTGAGGGCATCGAGCGGGATGCCGAGGCTGCTGAACGCCTTGCCGTAGACGGAGTGGGCGTGGGCGGCGGCAACGACATCCGGGCGAGCCTCGTGCACCGCGGCGTGCAGCACGTAGGCCGCGCGGTTCACGCTGTGCTTGCCGTACACCACGTCACCGTTGTGGTCCACGAGGATGAGGTCGCTCACGCGCATGTGGCGGAAGGAGAGCCCGAGCGGGTTGACCCAGAACAGGTCGGGGAACTCGGGGTCGCGCACGGTGATGTGCCCGGCCACGCCCTCGCCGAACCCGAAGCGCCCGAAGATGCGCAGTGCACCGGCCAGCTTCTGCTTGCGGTGGAGGCGCTCCTCCTCCACGGTGGCCCGCGGCGCGAGGTCCTCAAAGCCGATGGTGGTGACCTCTTTCGGCGTGAGGGGGATGCCGTCGATCGACCGGGCCGAGCTGGGTGCGTCTGGGGTAATCGTCATGGGCCCACCTTACGGCACAATGGACGGCATGGGAATCAGCGAGATCCGTCCCGAGTCAATGGCCCCGCCTGCGGCGAACTACGCCCATGCGGTGGCAGTCGACGGGGCGCAGAGGCTGGTCCTCACGAGCGGGGTCGTGCCCACGATGCCCGACGGGACCGTGCCCCCCACAGTGGAGGGCCAGGCCCGCGTCGTCTGGGCAAACCTGCTGAACATCCTGCGCGACGCCGGCCTCGGGGTGCGTGACATCGCGAGCATCACCACCTATGTGGTCGCGTCCGATGACCTGCAGGACCGCCTGTCGGCGGTGATGTCGGTGCGTGACGAGGTGATGGGGGAGCACAGGGCGGCAAGCACGCTCGTGACGGTCCCGGCACTCGCGAGGGCCGAATGGCAGGTGGAGATCAGCCTCGTCGCCGCACGGTGACGCACGGACTTCCGCCGGCTTGGGGACCCACCCGGTGTTCCTCGTAGCCTTGCCCCATGGCTGACGACGCGAAGCGCACCGACTCGGGAATCGAGATCGAACCCCTTTATTCCGCTGACACCCTGGGGGCATTCGATGCCCGCGAGAAGCTGGGAGACCCGGGTAAGCCGCCCTACACGCGCGGTGTCTATCCCACGATGTACCGCGGGAAGCTGTGGACGATGCGCCAGTACGCCGGCTTCGGCTCGGCGGAGTCCACGAACGAGCGGTTCAAGTTCCTCCTCCAGGCCGGCCAGACGGGGCTCTCCTGCGCGTTCGACCTCCCCACCCAGATGGGCTACGACTCGGACCACCCGCGCGCCGAGGGCGAGGTGGGCAAGGTGGGCGTTGCCATCAGCTGTCTCGACGACATGAGGCTCCTGCTGAAGGACCTGCCGCTCGACAAGGTGTCCACCTCCATGACTATCAACTCGACCGCGGCGATCCTGCTGCTCATGTACGAATTGGTCGCCGAGGAGCAGGGCGTGCCGGCATCCGCCATCAGCGGCACCATCCAGAACGACATCCTGAAGGAGTACATCGCCCGCGGGACGTACGTGTACCCGCCGCGGCCGTCGATGCGCCTGATCACGGACATCTTCGACTACTGCTCGAGGAACGTGCCGAAGTGGAACACCATCTCCATCTCGGGCTACCACATCCGCGAGGCGGGCAGCACCGCGGTGCAGGAGATCGCCTTCACGCTGGCTGACGCCATCGCCTACGTGCAGGCCGCGGTCGATGCCGGTCTCGACGTGGATGACTTCGCCCCGCGACTCTCGTTCTTCTGGAACGGCCACAACAACTTCTTCGAGGAGGTGGCGAAGTTCCGCGCCAGCCGCCGCATGTGGCACCGCATCATGACGGAGCGGTTCGGCGCCAAGAAGGAGGCCAGCAAGCTGCTGCGTTTCCACACTCAGACGGGCGGGTCCACCCTGACCGCGCAGCAGCCGCTGAACAACGTGGTGCGCGTTGCCGTGCAGTCGCTCGCGGCGGTGCTCGGCGGCACGCAGTCCCTGCACACAAACGGCTTCGACGAGGCACTCGGCCTGCCCACCGAGGAGGCGGCACGCATCGCGCTGCGAACGCAGCAGATCATCGGCTATGAGAGCGGCGTGGCCGACACCCCCGATCCTCTCGCGGGCTCCTACTTCGTGGAGCAACTGACCGACGAGGTCGAGCGCCTGGCGTGGGAGTACATCGAGAAGATCGATGCCATGGGCGGTGCCGTAGCTGCCATCGAGTCGGGCTACCAGATGGACGAGATAGGCGACAGTGCGTACGCCTATACCAAGTCGATCGATGACGACGAGCGCATCATCGTGGGCGTCAACAAGTTCACCGTCGACTCCGAGCCGGAGCCGAACGTCTTCCCGATCGACCCCAGCCTGGCCGTCGGCCAGGTCGCCCGCCTGAGAAAGTTCAAGGAGAACCGTGACCAGGCGAAGGTCGCCGCGCTCCTCGAGGAGGTGCGCTCCGTCGCGCGCGGCACGGGCAACCTACTGCCGACCATGAAGGAGGCGCTGCGCGCCCACGCCACCCTCGGTGAGGTCAGTGACGCCCTGCGCGACGTCTTCGGTACGTTCCAGCCGGGTCACTGACATGGGCGGCCCCGTCATTCTCGTCGAGCGCACGGGCCCGCGCGTCAATGTCATCCTGAACCGCCCGGAACGGAAGAACTCCGTCACTGCCGAGCTGGCCGTGGAGCTGCGAGATGCGCTGCGCTCCGTCAACGCGGACGGGTCGGTCGGTTGCATCGTCCTGCAGGGGGCGGACGGTGTCTTCTGCTCCGGCATCGACCTGAAGGCCGCCGGCGACGGACAGAAGCCCGCCCCGCTCGCGGCTTGGCCCTCCGTCCACGCAGAGCTGTACCGCTGCGGGGTGCCCGTGGTGGCCGCGCTCGAGAAGTACGCCATCAACGCAGGGGCGGCACTCGCGCTCGCGGCGCACGTGGTCGTGGCGGGGGAGGCCTCGTTCATGCAGGTGTCCGAGATCGCAATCGGCGTTGCCGCGCCGATGAATCAGGCGTGGCTGCACCTGCGCCACAGTCCCGCGGTGGCCGACAGGTTGACGCTTCTCGCGGACCGCATCGCCGCCCCGGAGCTCCTGCGCCTCGGTGTCGTCACTGAGGTCGTCGCCGATGACGCAGTTCTCGCACGGGCGAACGAACTGGGTGACCGCATCGCCGCATATCCAGTATCCGGGCGTGAGGGCATCGCGCGCACGTGGAAGCGCCTGCGCGGCACGATCGAGGACCCGGAGTCCTGGTTCGCCTCGCTCGCCGCACGGTGAGTGGTGGAGCCGGGCAGGTCGTCAGTCCAGCCAGTTGACCTCGGGTGCGGGGCGGTCGCGCGGGGGAGTCTCCCGGGTGCCGTGGCCCAGGTACACGAGGCCCACCATGGTGGCACCCTCCGGGAAGCCGCAGAAGGCGTTCATCTCGGCTTCTGCGCCCTTGACCGGGCTGCTCCACAGGGCCGTCAGCCCGAAGGCCTCGATCATGAGCAGCATGTTCTGGATTCCCGCCGCGACGGCGTAGCCGTTCTCGCTGGTCTCGAGCCCGGTCTCGCCCCGGGCGGATGCGACAGCCAGCACCACCGGCGCCCGCCCGTACTTCCCGCGCGCCTTCTCGACCCTGTTCGTATCCTCGCCGTTCGCCTCCATGACGGCAGCGACGGCGGCACCGAAGGCCAGGCGCGCGTCCCCCTGCAGGACTGCAACCCGCAGCGGGCGGGTCTTGCGGTGGTTCGGTGCGGCCTGTGCCGCGCCGACGATGCGCTCGATGACCGACCGGTCGACAGGCTTCTCCCTGTCGATAGTCATCCCACTGGTGCGGCGGTGGATGACGCGCTCGAGGTCGTCCGGGCTCATCAATTCTTGTGCAGGTCCGCGTTGAGGCCGCCCCACGAACCCTTGCGCATCGACGTCTCGACCGCGCCGGTGAGCGAGTTGCGCCGGTACAGCAGCCCCGACTGGCCGGAGAGGAACTTCGCCTTCACGGGGCTGCCGGCGGGGTCGAGAACGACGGTCCCCGCGGTGACGTAGAGGCCGGCCTCCACCACACAGTCGTCGCCCAGGCTGATGCCGATGCCGGCATTCGCGCCGAGGAGACAGCGCTCGCCGATGGTGACCATCTCTTTGCCGCCGCCCGAGAGGGTGCCCATGATGGAGGCACCGCCGCCGATGTCACTGCCGTCGCCCACGATGACGCCCTGCGAGATGCGGCCCTCGACCATGGAAGCCCCGAGCGTGCCGGCGTTGAAGTTGCAGAAGCCCTCGTGCATCACGGTGGTGCCTGCGGAGAGATACGCACCCAGGCGCACGCGCGACGCATCCGCGATGCGCACTCCGCCGGGCACCACGTAGTCGACCATGCGCGGGAACTTGTCGACGCCGTGCACGGTGAGCGGGCGGCCCTGCCGGGCGAGGTTCCACTGCACGCTCTCGATCGTTTCCACGGGAACCGGGCCCCGGTCCGTCCACGCGACATTCTGGAGGTGGCCGAAGATGCCGTCCAGGTTCATGGAGCGCGGCTTCATCAACCGGCGCGACATGAGGTGCAGCCGCAGGTATGCGTCCGCCCCGTCGGCCGGTGCGACGTCAGTGTCGACCACGAGCGACACGGGGCGCAGCGCAACGGCCCGCTCCGGGTCGGTGTCGACGGCGGTGGAGACCGACGGCGCGACACCGGGCACCGCGTCACCCAGTCCCAGCCCGCGGAACCGCACGTCCAGCACTGCACCGTTCGCGTCGAGTGTGGCGATGCCCGTGCCCCATGCAGTTGCCATGTCTAGAGAACCTCCGGTCGAAGAGTGGGGAAGAGGACGACGTCGCGGATCGTCTGGGTGTCGGCGAGGAGCATCGCCAGGCGGTCCATCCCGATGCCGAGCCCGCCCGTGGGCGGCATCCCGTACTCGAGCGCGCGCAGGTAGTCCTCGTCCACGGTGCCCGCCTCCGCGTTGCCCGCGTCCTTGGCCTTCTGCTCGTCCTCGAAGCGGAGGCGCTGCTCCACGGGGTCGTTCAGCTCGCTGTACCCGTTGGCGAGCTCCCGCCCGCCGACGAACAGCTCGAAGCGCTCGGTGAGGTGGGGGTCGTTGCGGTCGACACGGGCGAGCGGACTGATCTCCACGGGGTGGTGGGTGACGAAGGTCGGCTCGCGCAGCGCGGACTCGCAGAGGTTCTCGAACAGCTCCTCGATGATCTTGCCGGTGCCGAACCGTGCCTCGGTCTTCACGTTGTGCTTCACCGCCAGTGCGGCGAGATCCTCCCGCGGCATCGTCGGGTGGACGGCCACCCCGGTGACCTCCTCGACGAGATCGACCATCCGCACACGGCGCCACGGGCGCGCGAGCTCGACCTCCCTGTCGTCGATGCGCACGACGGAGGTGCCGGTGGCGTCGAGGGCGGCCCTCGTGATGAGGTGCTCGGTGATTTCCATCATCTCGGTGTAGTCGCCGAAGGCCTGGTAGAGCTCCATCATGGTGAACTCGGGGTTGTGCCGCGTGGAGATGCCCTCGTTGCGGAAGACGCGGCCGATCTCGTAGACGCGCTCCATGCCGCCCACGATGAGCCGCTTCAGGTGCAGCTCCAGCGCGATCCGGAGGTACAGTTGCATGTCGAGCGCGTTGTGGTGAGTTGTGAAGGGGCGTGCGTGCGCCCCGCCCGCCTCCACGTGGAGCACGGGGGTCTCCACCTCGATGAAGTGCCGCTCTGCGAGCGTGCGGCGGAAGCTGGCGATGGTGGCGTGGCGCACCTCGAACATGCGCCGCGACTCCTCGTTCACGATGAGGTCGGCGTACCTCTGCCGGTAGCGGGTGTCCGTGTCCGTGATGCCGTGCCACTTGTCGGGGAGCGGGCGGACGGCCTTGGCGAGTAGCACGCAGGAGGAGACCTTCACCGAGAGCTCGCCCTTCCGCGTGGTCATGACGGTGCCGTGGACCCCGACCCAGTCACCGAGGTCGAGCGCGTTGACGGCATCGAAGGCCTCCTCGCCCACGACGGACTTCGACACGAACAGCTGCACGGAGTCCGTGCGGTCCTGGAGGGTGACGAAGATGAGCTTGCCCTGGTCTCGGCTGAGCATCACGCGTCCGGCCACGGCAACGGCAACTTCGGTCTCGGCGCCGGGCTCGAGATGACCGTGCGCGGCCCTGATCTCGGCGAGGGTGTGGGAACGGTCGAACCGGTACGGGTACGGCTCGGTCCCGCCGTCGCGGAGTGCCCCGATGCGGGCCAGACGGCGTGCCTTCTCGGCCTCCAGGCCGCTCGTCGTCAATGGCTCGTCGTGCTCGCTCACAGTGTCTCCACGGTAGTTGGTGGGGCCCGCCCCGGGGAAAGTGGTTGCGCGACTAACTTGACCGCGTGCGGAGTGCGAGATGGTTGCCGGCGGCGTGCGCGATTGTGCTGGCCGTCGCGCCGGCAGTCGGCGTCGGTGCGTCCGGTGACCTGCCGGACGGCCTCGACACTCCCGTCGTGTCGGTCTCGCGCTCCGTGTCGCTCACCTCGCTCGACGTGTCGCGCATCTCGGCCGGAGCGAGGGACGCCGGGGCGGTCCCGCACGCGGTCCGGTACGCCACGTTCGCCATGACGGCGTACCTCAGGGGTGACGAAGTGCTCATGCAGCAGCCGAAGGGATGGCGCGTCCCGATGGGGACGCGGGTGCTCCCGGTGGATCTGGTGCGGGCCACGGGCGGCGACGCAATGGCCGCCGTTCTCCAGGCCGGGCAGGTGATCATGGGGGAGAACTCCGCACGGATCCGGGACGCCCGGGTCGGCGACACGGTGTCGCTCCGGGACTCGCGGGACCGGGTGCGCAGGTTCACGGTCGGCATGATCGTCTCGAACGACTTCGCCCAGGGCGAGGACCTGGTCATGTCATCGGCGGACGGACTCTCGATGGGGGTCACGCAGGTGTCGCGCGTGTCGATCACGGGATTCGGCCGGCCGGCGGACCTCTATGCGGCCCTGCGTCGCCGCAAGGTCGACCTCGGCGGCACGTACCGCCTGCGCACCACGTGGGACCTGCCGAACCCCGACGGCACGCTCGGCATCGCGACGGCAAAGTTGCTGCTCGGTGAGTTTGCCTTCAGGCCCACCAACTCGTCGGCCATCCTCGTGGAGGATGCATGGAGGGCGTCGAGCATCTCCTGGCTCCACCGATACGGGGCCGTGAAGCTGCGCAACAATTGCCACAAGAAGGTCGTCGACGCGATCGAGGGGGCACTGCGCGAGGTCGTGAAGGCCGGGCTCGCCGGCAGGATCGATGTCGCCAACTCGAACAGGTACGGCGGCTGCTATGTGGGCCGATACAACCGGCTGGCGGGAATGTTCGGCGCGCCGTCGCGCCACGCATTCGGGATGGCGATCGACCTGAACACGCTCGAGAACGCCCAGTGGGCCGTGCCGAAGATGGACTGCGGCGTGGTGCGTATCTTCCGCAAGTGGGGTTTCGCGTGGGGCGGCAACTTCTGGCCCGCCGACGGGATGCATTTCGAGTGGGTGGGGGAGCGACGTGACCAGATCGGCTACCCGTCGCGCTACTGCCCGAACAAGGTGACGGTCCCGACAACCACCGTGCCCGCCAGCACGACGACCACGACCACCACGACGACCACGACGTCCACCACTGAGGTACCGGTCACGACCGTCGCACCGACCGTCCCGCCGTCGACGGCGCCGCCCGTCAGTTCCACCCAGTCGCCCCCGAGCACGTGATGCACCGCCCCGCGAGGGTGCCGCTCGGTAGCCTGACTGCGTGGCTCATCGGCTAGTGATCATCGGCGGGGGCCCCGGCGGGAACGCCGCGGCGACGTGGGCCGCACGGTTCGGTGCGGAGGTCACGGTGATCGAGCGCGAGATCGTGGGCGGGGCGGCGCATCTCCTCGACTGCATCCCCTCGAAGGCGATGATCGCAACGGGGGGCGCGATGAGTGCCACCAAGCGGTTCGCCGGCATGGGCATCGAGCAGCACGACGTGGAGATCGACGTGGACTCCCTCTCCGACCGCATCGGCGGGATCGTGGGCCGCATGCAACAGAACACCACCCAGCTCCTCCAGAGCCAGGGGGTGCGGATCATCATGGGTGAGGCGTCGTTCACGGGTCCGAACGAGGTGATGGTGCGCTCGTCGTCCGGGGAGACACGGGTGCAGGGCGACACATTCGTCATCGCCACCGGGTCGCGCCCGCGGATCCCCGCCTGGGTTGAGCCCGACGGCGAGCGGATACTCACCACCCGGGACTGCTACCCGCCGCGTGTCTTCCCGCGCAGCATCGTGGTCGTCGGCTCGGGCGTGACCGGCGTGGAGTTCGTCCACATGTTCTCGTCGTTCGGTGCCGAGGTCACGCTCGTGGTGAGCCGCCAGCAGGTGCTCCCCGGCAAGGACGCCGAGGCCGCCGCGGCGCTCGAGGACCGTTTCCTCGACCGTGGCGTGCGCCTGCTGAAGGGAGCCCGCGCCCAGTCGATCGTGCGGGAGGGCGACGAGGTCGTGGTCTCCTGCGACGACGGCCGCACGGTGCGCGCCACTCACGCGGTGCTCGCCATCGGGTCCGAGCCGAACGTGGAGGGCCTCAACCTGGATGCCGCCGGCGTGGAGCTGGACGGCCGCGGGTACGTGGCCATCGACGAGCACTGCCGCACCAACGTGGCGCACATCTACGCCGCAGGCGACGTCAGCGGGAAGCTGCCGTTGTCATCGGTGGCGTCCATGCAGGGCCGCAAGATCGCCGAGCACGCGATGGGCCAGGCGCGCTCCGACATGCGCGTTCTCGACTACGACAAGGCGGCGTCAGCCATCTTCACCCAGCCAGAGATCGCCGATGTCGGCCTCGCCGAGGCCGAGGCGTTCTCCTCCGGCCGGAAGATCCGGGTCACCAAGGTCCCGTTCTCCAGCACCGCGAAGGCGCTGATCCACAACGACCCGCACGGATTCGTGAAGCTCATCTCCGACCCCAACACCGGCGTGGTGCTCGGGGGGACGATCGTCGGCCGTCACGCAGGTGAGCTCATCAGTGTGGTCGCGCTGGCCGTGACAGCGCACCTGAAGGTGGCTGACATCCTGGAGAGCCTGCTGGTGCACCCCTCGCTGGCCGAGGCGCTCACCGAGGCCGCCGAGTAGGGACCCGGCAGGCGGCGCGCGCCGCGGGTCACTGCTACTCGATGACGACCACGACGTCGCCGGCGCCCACGGTGTCGCCCGGCTTCACGTTGACTGCCTTCACGGTGCCGCTCTTGTCGGCCTCGATCTGGTTCTCCATCTTCATGGCCTCGAGGACGACAACGCTCTGGCCCGCCTCCACGGTGGAGCCGACATCCACGAGGACCTTCACGATGGTGCCCTGCATCGGTACGGCCACCTGGCCGCTGCCGCCGCCGGACCCACCCGAGGACGACGCTGCCCTCGCGGGCTTCTTCGCCTTCGGTGCCGCTGATGCAGCGACCCCTGCGGACTCCGGCACCCACAGCTTCACGTCGAATCGGCGGCCGTTGACCTCCACGGTGGTGGTGCGCTGCACGAGCGGCGCGTCGTCATCGCCGGCCGGGGCCGCTGCGGGAGCGGCGTCGACGCCGGACAGGTCAAGCCGCTCCTCGACCCACTTCGTGGAGTGCTGGAAGGCCACGAAGTCCGGGTGGCGCAGGATCGCGAGGTCAGCGGGGATCGTGGTGGCCACGCCCTCGACGACCATCTCCTCGAGCGCGCGGATCGTGCGGGCGATGGCGGTCTCGCGGTCCTTGCCCCAGACGATCAGCTTGCCGACGAGGTTGTCGTAGTACTGGCTGATCGAGTCGCCAGCCTCGTAGCCGCCGTCGAAGCGGACACCGAAGCCGTCGGGCGTGACGAGTTTGTTGATCGGGCCGGGTGAGGGAAGGAACTTGCCCCCGGCCGGGTTCTCGGCGTTGATGCGGATCTCGATGGCGTGCCCGCGGCGGGCCGCAAGGACCTGCTTCTGGGTCATCGGCAGCTTCTCGCCGGATGCCACGCGGATCTGCCACTCGACCAGGTCGATGCCGGTGATGACCTCGGTGACCGGGTGCTCCACCTGGAGCCGCGTGTTCATCTCCAGGAAGAAGAACTCGCCGTCCTGGTAGATGAATTCCACGGTGCCGGCGTTGTAGTAGCCGACGGCCTTGGCGGCCTTGACCGCGGCCTCGCCCATCTGGTCCTCGAGGCCGTCGGGCAGCGCGGCCGCCGGCGCCTCCTCGATGAGCTTCTGGTGGCGGCGCTGGGCGGAGCAGTCGCGGGTGCTGACCCACACCACGTTGCCGTGCTGGTCGCCGACCAGCTGCACCTCGATGTGGCGCGGCCACGTGAGGTACTTCTCCACGTAGATCTCGTCGCGGCCGAAGAAGTTCTTCGCCTCGCGCTGGGCGGAGTCCATCGCGTCCTGCACCTCGGCGGCCGAGTGGACCACCTTCATGCCGCGGCCGCCGCCGCCGTAGGCGGCCTTGATGGCCACCGGGAAGCCGTACTCGTTGCCGAAGTCCGTGATCTCCTTGGCCGTCGTCACGAACTCCGTGGTGCCGGGGACGATGGGTGCCCCGCCGCGCAGGGCCGCCTTGCGACTGGAGACCTTGTCGCCCATCTCGTCGATCGCCTCCGGCGGCGGGCCGATGAAGGCCACGCCCATCGCGGTGATGGCCCGGGCGAAGTCGGCGTTCTCGCTGAAGAATCCGTAGCCGGGGTGCACGCCGTCGGCGCCGCTCTTCTTGATGGCGTCCAGGATGGCCTCGGTGTTGAGGTAGCTCTCGGCAGCAGTCTGGCCACCGAGCGCGTATGCCTCGTCGGCGAGGCGGACGTGGAGGGAGTTGCGGTCGAGCTCGGAGTAGACGGCCACCGTCTGGATTCCGAGCTCGCGGGCGGCGCGGATGACGCGCACGGCGATCTCCCCGCGGTTGGCAATCAGGATCTTCTTCAGCACAGGGGACTATCTTGCCCCAATGGCCATTCCCGTGCCCACTCCAGGGCCGAACCAACCCCCCGGATGGTTGGTGAGAGCCGTCCCGGAGACGGGCAGCACCAATGCTGACCTGCTCGCCGAGGGGGCGGCCGGCGCCCCTGACAGGACGGTCCTGCGGGCCGACCACCAGACAGCGGGGCGTGGCCGGCTGGACCGCACATGGGAGGCCCCGCCCGGGGCCAACCTGCTCGTGTCGTTCCTCTTCCGTTCCGTGCCGGGGGACCCGCACGTGCTCACCCAGGCAGTCGCCATGGCCGCCCGTGACGTGGCGAGGGAGCACGGTGTCGATGCCGTGATGAAGTGGCCGAACGATCTCCTCGTGGGCACCGCGAAGATCGCGGGCGTACTCGCACAGGCGGGGCCGTTGGGCAGTGACGGACGGCCCTCGTTCGTGGTCGTCGGCATCGGCGTGAACATCGCCGCCGCGCCCGACGGTGCGGCCTGCATGGCGGACTCGGGGTGCACGGCACTCCCGTCGCCGCACGAATTCCTTCTGTCGATGCTGCCGGTGCTCGACCGGCTCCTCTCGCTCGGCGCGAACCAGATGCACGCGGCGTACCGCGGGGGCCTCGCGACAATCGGCACGAAGGTGCGTGCTGTGCTCCCCGGTGGCGGGGAGCTCACGGGTCGTGCCGTGGACGTGGAGCGGGACGGGAGGCTGGTCGTGATCGACGAGTGCGCCGTGACCCACCGCATCGACACAGCCGACGTGGTGCACCTGCGCCCCGCACCCTGACAAGTACCGTTGGGACGTGCCGAACGAGGACCCGCAGAGCCGCCTCGCCGCGGCACCCCGGTGGGTGCTCATCGCAGGGACTGCCCTCGTGGTCGCGCTCGCCGGCGCTCTCGGCCTGGTCCGGGCGACGAAGGCGCAGATGGACGGTGTCGCCCGTGTCCCCGAGGTCGTTCCTGCGCTCTCGCCGGCGACGCCTGGCGTGGAGAACTACCTGCTGGTGGGCTCCGACACGCGGGAGACGGCTGACCCGGCCGACCCGGACTTCGAGAACATCGGCTCGGCCGACTCGAACCCGGGGAAGCGCTCCGACACGCTCATGGTGCTGCGGTACGGCACGGCTGACGGGTCCGTTTCGCTCATGTCCGTGCCCCGCGACCTGTTCGTGAGGATCGGCACCGGGGAGAAGTACGACCGCATCAACTCCGCGTACCGCCACGGCCCGGACACCGTGGTGCGCACCGTGGTGAGGGCGCTGAACATCCCCATCCACCACTACCTGGAGGTCGACTTCCAGGGCTTCAAGGCGATCGTCGACGCGGTCCACGGCGTGGAGGTCTGCGTGGACCGTGCCTCCAGGGACAAGTCGACCGGTTTCTACATCGGCAGGAAGGCATGCAAGGTCGTCGACGGCACGCAGGCCCTCGCCTACGCCCGATCCCGCCACTTCGAGCAGAAGTTCAAGGAGGGCGGCTGGAAGATGGACGCGTCCGCCGACATCGGGCGGACGGAGCGCCAGCGCAGGTTCGTGAACTCCCTCCTCAGGTCGGCTGTCCGCTATGTGGCGGAGCACCCACTCGACGCGGCGAACGTGATGCGTGAGGCGACGGCCGCCTTCTCCGTGGACCCCCGTCTCGAGCTCGTGGACCTGGCACGCAAGCTGCGGCCGGTGGCGGACGGCGGGACGCGCTCCTACCCGCTCCCCGTGGCGAACGACATGGTGGGCAACCGGTCGGTGGTGCGCCTGGTGAACGAGGCGGCACCGCTCCTCGCGTACTTCGCGGGCACCGGGCCCGCACCCGAGGTGCCGGGCCCCTGAGGATCAGCCGGGCTGTCCCGCCTGCATCCCGCCCGCACGCCGCAGCGAGAGCCTGCGGGCGAACTCGTCGGCAGGCGACGCGGCACCGATGCGGTTGCCCTGCACCAGGTCGCAGCCGAGCACGCGCAGCCTCTGCAGCTGGTCGTCGCTCGTGACCCACTCGGCGCACACGCTGAGGTCGAGCGAGTGCGCGAGCTGGATGATGGAGCGGACCATGGGGTCGTCACCGCCGTCGACGCGGCCCACGTCGCGAACGAGGGTGCCGTCGATCTTCAGGATGTCGGCGGGGAACGTGCGCAGGGACGCGAGCGACGAGTACCCGGAGCCGAAGTCGTCGACCGCGATGCGGACGCCGGCGCGCTTTAGTGCGTTGACCGTGCGGAGGATCGCCGGGTTGCTGTCGACGAGTGTCGCCTCGCCCGTCTCGCACACCAGCCTTGACCCGTCGATGCCGCAGTCGCGCAGCGTCGCCACAGTCCGGTCCACGAAAGTGATGTCAGCCAGCTGGCGCCGCGACACGTTGATATGGACGGACGTGGAGGGTTCCACGAGCCCCGCATCGATCCAGCCACGCAGGTCGCGGCATGCCCGGGCGAGCACCCAGTCACCGATGGGGCCGATCAGCCCTGACTCGTCCGCGAGCTCCAGGAACACCGCGGGCGCGAGCTGCCCGCGCACGGGGTGGTTCCAGCGCAAGAACGTCTCCACCGCCGCGACCCGGCCCGCGTGGGCCAGCTCGATCGGCTGGTAGACCAGCTCGAACTGGCCGGCGGCGAGGGCCTGCTCCAGCTCGGCGGACATCCGCGCGCGGTCCCGCGCGGCGGCGCGCATCTGCTCGCTGTAGAGCTCGCTGCGGCCCCTGCCGCGCTGCTTGGCCTTGTACATCGCGGTGTCCGCGGCGTGGAGGAGCGTGACGGCAGCGTCGGCGGCGGACCGGCCGGAGAGCAGGTCCTCGGTGGCGAGTGCCACGCCGATGCTCGCACCCGTCTCGATCTCAATCCCCTGGAGGATCACTTGCCCGGTGATCGCGGTCCTCACGCGCTCTGCCACGTCGAGGGCGACGTGCTCGTCCAGCACGCCCTCGCACAGCACGACGAACTCGTCGCCGGAGATGCGCGCCACGGTGTCGCTCGGCCGGGTGGCGGAGGCGAGCCTGCGCGAGATGGACACGATCAACTGGTCACCGACCGCGTGGCCGATCGTGTCGTTGACGTGCTTCAGCTTGTCGAGGTCGATGAAGAGGACTGCCACGTTCGCCCCGGTGGTGCCCGCACGCTCCAGAGCCTCCGTCGTCTTGCGCAGGAACAGGACCCTGTTGGGCAGGCCGGTGAGAGCGTCATGCGTGGCGAGCCTGTCGAGCTCTGCCCGCGCCTGGCGCTCCTCCGTGATGTCCCGTGCGATGGTGGCCCAGTGGTGGACGGTCCCGTCGCTCTCGCGGACGACCTGCACGATCACCGTGAGCGTGCGCGGGAGGCCCTCGGGCGAGCGGAACGCGATTTCGCCCTCCCAGCGGTTGTCTGCGCCTGAGCCTGCGGGGTCGAGCATGTGGCGGGGCAGCTGGTCGCGCACGGCCTGCATGTAGGTGCGAGCCGCGATGTCGTCACCGGGGGCACGTGCGGGGTCCACGCCGAGGACGGTGCGCGCCGCGTCGTTCGCGAAGGTGATTGTGCCCGCCCTGTCGAACACGACGACTGCGTCGCCGGACACGTCGAGCAGGCCGACCAGCTGGTCGGAGAGCGACGACTGCTCGACCACCGGCGTGACATCGACCGCGGTGCCGACCCAGCCGATGACGCGGCCGCCGTCCTGGCGGGCCGCCGCACTGACGCGCACCCACACTGTCGAGCCGTCCGGTGACGGCACGGGGAACTCGCAGGTGAACGGCGAGGTGTCGCCACGGTGTGCCAGCCACTGCCGTTCGCATTCGGTCCGCACGTGCGGCACCGCGTGCGACCAGGGTGCGGTGCCCGGGACGGCCGGCCCGCCGCCGAGTGCCACCGCGCGGAACGCGTCGTTCGCGGCGAGAAGACGCAGGTCCGTGTCGGCCTCGAACACGCCGACTGGCAGGGAAGCGGTCACAGGGTCGATTCCGCCATTGTCACAGACCCAACGCCACGGGTGGTGGAACGAACCCAGAGAGTGGTGGGTGCCACTCTCCGTGGCGCCTCGCCCGACGACCGACCCGGGGTCAGCGGGAGTAGGTGAACTCGGTGGTGGCGGCCTCGATCGCGGCGCGCAAGGAGGGTGCGCCGTCACCGTTCTGGGCCTCGAGCACCTGGCTCACCGCGTACACGGAGAGCGAGTACCTGTGTGTCTCGCCCTCCGGCGGGCAGGGACCCGCATAGTCAGGCTTCGCATCGCTGTTCATGGCAACAACGGCAAGGTCGCCCGTCGACCCCTCGCTGATGCCGTCGCTCGATCCGTCAATGTTGGCCACCGTCCAGTGGGCGTACTCGGGTGCGTCGAGGTCCGTGAGGATGACCGCGAAGGACGCGGTTCCCTCGGGGGCGCCGGCCCAGGACACAGCAGGGGAGATGTTCGTGTCGTCACACGTGTGCCGCGGGTCGATGGAGGCGCCCTCGGCCCACGGCGGGGTGACAGTGAACGCAGAGTCACCGGCCACGGTCGTCGGCGCGATAGCGATCGACTCGGACTGCCCCGCGGCCGGCTCCTTCATCGTGCGGCCGTCGTTCGTGGAGCACGCGGCGACGAGAAGAACCGACGCCGCGGCGAGGAGTCTCCGGGGGCGCGTCATGGGCCCACACTATGCCCGCCCGGCCACACCGCACCTGCGTGCAGGAGGTGCAGTGCGCCGTCTGCGTCCTCCGCGCGACGTCCGTCCTCGTTAGCCTGATGCCGTGCCGCAGGTCCCGTACTCAGAGCAAGGCCACCCGCTGTGCCTGCTCACCGTGCACGCACACCCCGATGACGAGGCATCCAAGGGTGCGTCCACGGTCGCGCGCTATTTCGCGGAGGGTGTCCGCACGGTCCTCGTGTGCTGCACGGGTGGCGAGGAGGGCGACATCCAGAACCCCGCACTGCGGGAGCCGGGCCAGCCGTTCCACGGGCTCACCCCGGAGGAGGAGAAGGCATTGCTCGCCGAGGTCCGGCCCCGCGAGCTCGCCCTGTCGGTGGAGATCATCGGGTTCTCCGCGCTCCACATGCTCGGGTACCGCGACTCCGGGATGGCCGGCACGCCGCCGAACGACCACCCCGACTGTTTCCATCAGGCAGACCTGGACGAGGCCACGGGCCGGCTCGTGCGCATCATCCGCGCGGAGCGCCCGCAGGTCATCCTCACCTACAACGACGACCAGCGCGGGTACCCGCACCCGGACCACCTCCGCGTGCACGACACCAGCATCCTCGCCTTCCAGCGCGCGGGTGACCCGTCCTGGTACCCGGAGGCAGGCGAGCCGTGGCAGCCGCAGAAGATGTACTACACGGTGTGGGCGAAGGAGCGGGTGGTGGCGGTGCACGAGGCGCTCCTCGCGAAGAACGGGGAGTCGCCGTTCAGCGAGGAGTGGCTGAACAGGCCCTCGCAAGACCACCGCATCACCACGCGCCTGCACCTGCCCGGGTTCCTCGCGGCCCGCAGCGGCTCGCTCCGGGCGCACGCGACGCAGGTGGACCCGTCCTCTGCGTGGTGGTTCGGCCTCACCGACGACGAACTCGCGCAGGTGTACCCCTGGGAGGACTGGATCCTCGCCCGGTCCACGCTCGACATCGACACGGAGACGGTGACGGAGGACGACCTCTTCGCCGGCATCAGGGCCGCCTCGAGAGTCTGACGCCGGCCGGCTCAGCCGGCGCGCATGGCGTCGCGCAGCTCGCGGTACCCGATGAGCACTGCTCCGCTCTCGCGCACCGCCGAGGCGAACCCGGGATCCTCGGTGACAAGGCGCAGGTCATCGACCCAGCCGGCCGCGACGTCGCCGAGGGCGCGCACCTCCGGGGTGTCGAGGGCGGGCTGCACGTGGATCTCGGTGACCCCCGGCGCGAGCGAGCGGAACGCCTCGATGGCGCGGTCACGGCTGCCCGGGCTCCAGTCGTGGTCGAAGTGGTCCGGGAAGACGACGCCCTCCTCGGCTGCGAGACGACGGAAGGGGAAACCGGCGCGCGACTCCTCCACGGTGGAGGGCAGTCGCACGGGCAGGCGGAACTCGACCGCCAGCTCGAGGTACACGTCGAAGAACTCCGGTCGCAGGGTGATGGAGCTGAGGTGAGGGGCGAGGTGCGTGACGTCGATGCCCCAGGCGACCGCGCGCTCGATCTGGGCCCGGCACTCGCGCAGCACCTCCGCGGGGTCGGCGTGCTCCCACAGGTCGTCGATGGAACGGGGGAACCCGCCCTCGCCCGACAGAAGCGACGGTGCGTGCGTGAGGGGGCCCCAGCGGTACACGGGATGCTCGGCGTTCAGCGTGAGATGGACACCGATGTCCTCGCCGCGGTACATGTCCGCCGCGTGGCGGGCCCACGGCGCGGGCACCATGATGGATGCGCACGTGGCGAGACCGTCCCTGAGGGCCCGGTACACGCCCTCGGTGGCGCCGTGGCAGGAGCCGAGGTCGTCACAGGACAGGATCACGAGACGTGCGTCGTCGGGGTGCCCGAGCCTGGAGTTCAGCGAGCGCTCTGCCACTCACGGAACGCTATCGGGGGCACGCTCCCCAGAGGCCGAGCGACGCCGCCTCGGCTGCGACCGCGGCCGCAGCGAACTCCGTGGCGTGGGCGGTGTTCGGCGGGAACGGGTAGGGGACGGCGTGCCCGCTGGAGGCAAGATCGAGGTTGACGAACAGGCCGTCCGATGCGCGGTGCAGATAGACGAGCAGCCGTTCGTACCTGTCGCGGGCCTCGACGTCTCGCACCACGTGGACATCGGTGCCCGGCGGAAGGAGTGACGCGGTGCGGGCACTCGCCTCCGGCCCGAAGCACTCGACGGGCTTCGTGGGGTGCTTCGTCTCGGGTGTGTTCACCCCGATGAGGCGCACGGACTCGCGCCGGCCGCCGAAGTCGAGCACCACGGTGTCGCCGTCGGTCACCTCCACGACCCGTGCGGACACCCGGCCCTGTGCGTCCGGGGACGGCAGAGAGGGCGAGCACGCTGTTGCCAGCATGCCCGCCCCCAGTGCGACGGTGAGTGCGAGGCGGGTGGTCACTCCCGCCATGTGTGCCTAGAGACGCTCGATGAGGGTGCCTGTGCCGAGGCCGCCACCGCAGCACATGGAGACCAGGCCGTACCGACCGCCCGTGCGCTCCAGTTCGTAGAGGGCCTTCGTCATGAGGAAGCCGCCCGTGCCGCCGAGCGGGTGGCCGAGCGCGATCGCGCCGCCGTTCGGGTTGGTCTTCTCCAGGTCGGCACCGACCTCCTTGGCCCACGCGAGCACCACCGAGGCGAACGCCTCGTTGACCTCGAACACGTCGATGTCGTCGATCTTCATGTTGTTGCGCGAGAGCAGGCGCTTCGTGGCGTCGATCGGGCCCGTGAGCATGAACACCGGGTCCACGCCCACGTTGCACGAGTCGATGACGCGGGCACGCGGCGTGAGGCCGAGCGCCTTGGCCTTCTCCTCGGTCATCATGAGCACGGCAGAGGCGCCGTCGGAGATCTGCGAGGAGTTGCCGGCGGTGTGCACGCCGTTCTCCCGCGCGACCGGCTTCAGCGTGGCCAGCTTCTCGAGGGTGGTCTCGCGGATGCCCTCGTCACGGGTGACGGTGTGCATCGTGTCGAGCGCGTTGCCGTTCTCGTCGCGGTCGGGGGCCGTCACCTCGATGTATTGGCCGGCGAAGCGGTCCTCCGCCCATGCACGCGCGGCGCGCACCTGCGAGTTGTAGCCGAAGAGGTCCGTGTCGGCGCGGGTGATGCCCCAGTTGTCCGCGATGCGCTCGGCACCTTCGAACTGCGACGTCATCTCGTAGCGGCCGAAGTAGGTCTTCGGGATCGGCACCCCGAGGCCGAGCTCCTTCTTGCCGCCGGCGCCGATCGGCACGCGGCTCATGACCTCGACACCGCAGGCGAGAGCGACATCGACGACACCGGACCCGATGAGGGAGGCGGCAAGGCTGGTGGCCTGCTGGGAGGAGCCGCACTGGGTGTCCACGGTGGTCGCGGCGGTGGTCAGCGGGAGACCCGCCGCGAGCCATGCGGTGCGGGTGACGTTGAACGCCTGCTCGCCGACCTGGCTGACGCAGCCGCCGACGACCTGCTCGATCTGGGCGGGGTCGATGCCGGTGCGGTCGACAATGCCCTTCTGGACGAGGCCGAGGACCTCTGCGGGATGGAGGGATGAGAGTCCACCGTTGCGGCGGCCGATGGTGGTGCGGACCGCGTCGACGATGACGACATTGGATGATCTGGTTGCCATGGGCTCATCCTATGCACGGTGCCGCGAACTACCGTCAGTCGGGATGAGCACGCAGCGCGACCCATTCGTCCCCGGCCTTGCCGTCCACCCGGAGGCCTCCGGGCACCGTTACATACACGTGATCGGCACCAAGGTCTTCGTGGACGACAGGCCCGCAGAGGACGGGTGGGATCACCACTTTCTCGGCATGCACGGCAGCACTGCGTGCTGGGGGATCGACGTGCCGGCGGGGCAGGACCCCGCTTTCGGCGCGGAGACGGACCTCTACTCGCTGTTCGGGAGGGTGAGCGAGACCGACTGGGCGATCGCGGGTCGGGCAGTGCAGCTGGTGGAGTGGGCACGCACGCACCGCTACTGCGGCCGGTGCGCGACGCCCACGGAGCTCGCCCCGAACGAGCGCGCGTTCCGCTGCCCGTCGTGCAGGCTGATGGCGTTCCCGCGGCTGTCGCCGGCGATCATCACCCTCGTCACGCGCGGGGAGGGTGACGACGAAGAGGCGCTGCTCGCGCGCGGCACGAACTTCCCGATGCCGCTGTACTCGTGCCTCGCCGGGTTCGTGGAGCCGGGCGAGAACCTGGAGCAGGCCGTCGCCCGCGAGGTGCTGGAGGAGGTCGGCATCACGGTGACCGACATCTCGTACGTGGCCAGCCAGCCGTGGCCGTTCCCCAACTCGCTCATGCTCGGCTTCACGGCCCGGTACGGGTCGGGCGAACTGGTCCTCGACGAGACCGAGATCATGGACGCAAAGTGGTGCCGCCGCGACGACATCCCGATGATCCCTGGCGCGATCTCCATCGCGCGGCGCTTGATCGACGGCTGGATGCTGCGGGGTTCCTGACCGACAGGCAGCGAGACCTACTCGGCGATGCCGACGGGATTGCCGTCGATGATCTGGTCGAGGTACTCCGACATCCCGAAGCCTGTGCGGCCCTCGTGCTCGCCCGACGTGATGGTCCACTTGGTCATTCCCTCGCTGATCCGCGTCATCAGCCAGTTGCCCTCCGGGTCCTGGCGGCGGTTGCGCAGGGGGATGAGGCTCTGCACCTCGCCCACGAAACCCCACTCCTTCGCCGACTTCGAGGAGCGGATCACGCCGGTCACCTTCTGGTGGTACGCATCGGAGCCCTCGGTGACGGTGCTGATCTGCACGTCGTCACAGAGATGGATCGTGCCCCCGTCCCACACAAACCCACCGCGGGAGCCGGGGCCGTCCTTCTTGGCCACGCGGCTCGCCATGAAGCCGAGGTCGGCCCCGAAGTTCGCGGTCAGCCAGCGGTAGTACCACGGAGCCTGCCAGTAGCGCGGGCCCCATGAATGGTCGCGCAGGCCGAAGCCGTTCATGGCGAACTCCTCGTCACCCACGCGGATCGAACCGGTGGCCTGCACGAGCTGCTCGTAGTGACCCTTCGCGAACTCCTCGCCCGGTGCCTCGTGCGGCGTGTCCGGCTCCCCGCCGAACATCGACCCGCGGCCCTGGCCGGTGAAGGTGACGTGCACCTCGCACTCCGCGAAGGGGTTGTTCGCGAACGCGGTCTTCGGGTCGGCCATGTCGTGCGGGTCGGCGAGCACGCACACCTTGCCCGAGTAGTCGACGCGCAGCTCCTCGAACGGCTTGACCATGGTCCAGGTGAGTCCGCCGGCGTCGAGCGCGTCGTTGTTCTCGATCGCGGGGCGCTTGAACATGAATGCGACCCGGCCGTCCGGGAGGTAGATGCAGATCGTCATCTCTGCGTACCCCTCGTTCGCACGGTTGCCCATGCGGAACCAGCCGCCCATGCCCGTGGCGGGGTCGAAGCAGTTGATGTACATGCTCTCGTTGAAGTTGGGCTCCGGGCCCAGTTCGTGCATGTATTCGTCGGACGGTTCGAGGCGTACTCCCATGCCCCGCACACTACGACCCGGGGATGTGCCTGCTCTCAGCCGAGGATCTTCGACTGCAGGCGGCGCATGCCGGCCAGCCAGCGGTCACGGTCCTCCACCTTGCGCTTCTCGTACGTGTGCACCTCTGGGTGGGGCATGATCAGGAAGTGCTCCTCGAGGATGTGGGCATAGACGATGTCGGCCACCTCGTGAGGCTCCAGCACCTCGCCCGACGCCTTGACCACGTCGCCGCCCGTGCGCGCGATCGCTCCTGACGGGTCCTTCGGGCGGTCCGGGGGGTTCAGCATGTTGGTGTTGACGCCCTGCGGGCACAGGCAGGACACGCGCACGCCGCGGTCCCCGTACGTGATGGACATCCACTCTGCGAACGCGACGGCCGCGTGCTTGGTCACGCTGTACGTAGCGCTGCCGATCTGGGAGAGAAGTCCCGCCGCGGAGGCCGTGCTGCAGAAGTAGCCCTCGCCGGCGGCCAGCCAGTCCTGGATGAGGTGCTTGGCGGCCCAGCGGTGGGCGTTCAGGTTGATGTCCATGATCGTGGACCACGTGGCCTCGTCGGTCTCGGTGAGGTCGGTGCCCATCGCCACGCCGGCGTTCGCGAAGAAGAGGTTGACGAAACCGAACTTCGCACGTGCCGCATCGATGAGGTCGATGTTGCCCTGTTCCGTGCTGATGTCCGCCGTCACCGCGAACGTGGACCCCGGGCGGGCCTGGTTGAGCTCCGCCTCGACCGCCGCGAGGTTCCCCGCGTCACGGTCGGCGACGACCACCCGCGCGCCGGCCGCATGGAAGCGGCGGGCGAGTGCGGCCCCGATCCCGTTCGCCGCGCCGGTGACGACTGCTGTTTTCCCGTTGAGGTCCATCGACGAACCCTATGCGAACGACGATGGTCGAATGTCACCCGGTGCCGGCGGGGGTGTCCGCCCCGTGGCACCTCGCGTCTGTACGCTGTGTGTGAGGGCGGAAGGGGTGCCGGTCCAGGCGCCGCAGCCGCTCCCGAGAGAAGGAGCAAGAGATGATCGAGACCCGCGAACCAGTGGTGACCGAGGCGATTGCCCTCATCGACAAGGCGCTCGCAGAGATGCTCCGCCGCGAGCTCGTCTCCGCCACCGAGGTCGCAGACCTGCTTCTCGACCTGCGGTCGTTGCTCAGCGCGAGCGCCTGAACCACCGTCGCCGGGCGGCCGGCGGCGGCGGAGGCGGGGGTACGTCCGCCGTGGTCTCCCGCGCGGGAGCCAGTGAGACAATTTCGTCGAACGCCACCTGCAGCGACTCCCGCAGGAGCTCTGGGCTCTCCACGGCGGCCTCGTCGATGTTGATGCCCACGTCCAGCCCGCCCAGGTACGACAGCAGCGTCATGTTGAAGGCCACCCCCGCGAGCGGGCCGATCGGGTAGTTGGCGAGCAACTTGGCGCCCGCCACGTAGAGCGGGATGCCCGCACCGCGCACGTTCGAGGTGGCGAAGTCCACCGTCTCGGCCTGGGCGCGCGCGAGCCGGGTGAGCACCGAGGTCGGCATCACCGTGGACACCGTGGCGATCGCGTCGAGTGCCGCAGAGGCCCCGCCGCCCGCGGCGGCGACCAGGATCTCGTTGATGGCCTCGAAGCGGTCGGCAACGGGCATGTCGGAGGTGGGCACGAGCATGCGCACGAGCGAGAAGGCGTTCCCCTCCGTGCCGGCGGTGCGGGTGCTGACCGCCATCGATGCCCGCAGTGACTCGACCGGTGCCCCCATCTGGTCGTGGTACCGGCCCGCGGCATGTGCCGCCGCGGTGACGAACGCGGTGTTGAGCGTGCCGCCGAGCATCTTCGACACCGCACGCATCTCCGCGTAGGGGACCCTGGCCACCTCGAGGCGGCGGCGCAGGCTGCGCTCCGTCCACAACGGGGACCGTGCGGAGTCCGTCTCCGAGAGCTGCGCGACGAGGCTGCGGACGGTGGCGGATGTGGAGGAGCCGATCTCGCCGAGGACGGAGGGGTTCGCGAGGACGTCACGGACCTGCCTGAGCACGGCGACCGGTATGCGCATCGAGTCGCTCATGGCGCCGCGGAGTGCATCCGTCGCGTCCGGCTCCTTCGTGCGGGCGAACGAGTTCACGACCTCCGGGTCCACGGGGGGCAACGGGCCGGGCTCGCGCTCGAGGTCGAGGTACTGCAGCGACAGTTCCACGCCGCCCTCGCCGTCGGTCACGGTGTGGTGAAGCTTCAGCACCATGGCGCTGCGCCCGCCCTCGAGACCGTCGATGACGATGAACTGCCACAGCGGCCGTGACCTGTCGAACGGGTCCGCGATGAGGAGTGTGACCAAGTCCTGGAGCTGGCGCATCGTGCCGGGGGCTGGCAGGGCCATCCGGCGCACGTGGTGGCGGATGTCGAACCCGGGGTCGTCGACCCACGTGGGGTTGCCGATGTTCCCCGGAGGAAGCTGGACCCTGCGCCGCAGCCGGGGGAACAGCATCGAGGTGCGCTCCATGCGCGCGTACAGCAGGTCCATGTCCGGCGGGCGGTCAAGCACGGTGATGTTCGCGAACGTGGACGCGAGGTACGGGTCCTTCTCGAGCCGCCACATCAGCGCCTCTGTGTCGCTCATCCTGCGTTCGGCGCCTGACATGGGGCTCAACCTACATGGGCCCGCGGGGATCGCCCGCGGGCACAACGTCACATCGGCACGGAGGTGTGCTTGAACTCGTTCAGGATGGGCCAGCGGATGTCGGCGATGATGCGGTCCACGGTGGAGCGTGCCGCCGCGGCTTTGCCGTGGGAATGGTCGAGCAGGCGCACGAAGACGGCCTTGTCCTCCATGACGAACGTGGGGGTGCCCCAGACGTGGTGCGAGCGGACGTGCGTCGTGTGCTCCTCGCGGATCGCGGCCAGCGGCCGGCCGGAAGCGACCTCCGCGAACGCGGCGTCGGCGTCTGCGCCAGCATCACTGATCACCCTGCGGAGCGTGGCCTCGTCGCGGAGCGAGCCCCCGCCATTGTGTCTGTGCTCGAACAGCGCGTGGTGCACAGCGAGGAAGACTCCCGGCTGGTGGTCGCGCACGGCCACGGAGAGCTGCAGTGCGAGAAGACCCGTGTCTTCGTGTGGCCGGTCCCAGATGTCCGTCTCGCCCTCCTCCACGTGCGCCTGGCCCAGGCAGAAGGGGAGGAACGTGACGTCCCAGTCGGCACCGTCCTGCAGTCCCGTGACCACATGGTCGTGGACCAGCCGCGCGAACGGGCACCGGTAGTCGTACGTGATCGCGAACGTTGCGTTCATCCAAGAGACAACAACGCCGGATCGCCCGCTAT
Source organism: Actinomycetota bacterium (assembly GCA_046091825.1). Taxonomy (GTDB): domain Bacteria; phylum Actinomycetota; class Acidimicrobiia; order Acidimicrobiales; family Ilumatobacteraceae; genus UBA2093. The sequence goes on from JBJTCK010000009.1 coordinate 34,134, forward strand.
TCCTCATGAGCGGTGCATCACGCCGTCTCTCGGATACCTTCTGGGCGTGAGCGTGCTGACCAAGCGACTGACAGCCGGGATTGCACTGGTTCTGGCGAGTATTGCGCCTAGTGCGGCCGTGTCGGGTGTCGCTAGCGCCGACACGGGGGAATCATGGGCGCTCAACCCCGTTGACGGCCGGCCATTCGACTTCCAGAGTTACCCGCAGGAATCCGGCTGGCAGTCAAACCCGGCCGGGCCGACGATGTGGGGCTTCTGGCCGGTCTGCACAGGCACCGCCCTCGACGATGGGTCCTCCTACTCCGG
>JBJTCK010000010.1:0-4823 GCA_046091825.1 Actinomycetota bacterium
CTCACCCGAGGCCTTGCGCCAGGGCAGCACCGGCGCCACGCTCATCAGGAACAGCATCACCAACCCGATCGGGCGCGAGAGACGGTCGAAGAACGGCTCACCGACCACCAATTGCCGGTTCTGCACCGCCTCGACGATCAGAGGGAACACCGTGCCGAGCAGGACCACGAACGCGAACACGCTGAACACGACGTTGTTCGCGAGGAAGGCACCCTCTCTGGACACCGGGGAGTCGATCGTGCCGGGTGACCGCAGGAGGTCGCCGCGCCACCCGATGAGGACGACGGACGCCAGCACGATCACGGCGAAGAACGTGAGCAGGAACGGGCCGATCTGCCCGTCGCTGAAGGCGTGCACGCTGTTCAGCACCCCCGAGCGCGTGAGGAAGGTGCCGAGGATCGTCAGCGAGAACGTGGCGACGAGGAGCGAGAGGTTCCACACGCGCAGCATCCCGCGTCGCTCCTGGACGAGGACCGAGTGGATGTACGCGGTGCCGGTGAGCCACGGGAGGAAGGAGGCGTTCTCCACCGGGTCCCACGCCCACACCCCGCCCCAGCCGAGCACCTCGTAGCTCCACCAGCTGCCGAGGATGATGCCGAATGTCAGGAACCCCCACGACATGAGCGCCCACCGTCGCGTCTCGAGCAGCCACCCCTCGCCGACCCGGCCGGTGACGAGGGCGCCGATGGCGAACGCGAACGGCACGGTGAACCCGACGTACCCGAGATAGAGGATCGGCGGGTGGAACACCACGAGGATGTGGTTCTGCAGAAGCGGGTTGGGACCGGGGCCGTCGAGGACCCCGGGCGGGCCCTGCGCGAACGGGTTCGCCGCGCCGAGCGTGAGTACGAAGAAGAAGACCCCCACGAGGAACATCACGGCGAGGGCCCACCCGACCATCGGGTCATCGAGCTTGGCCCTGTACTTCACCGCGATTCCGACCGTGAGGAACGTGAGCACCATGAGCCAGAGCAGGATGGAGCCCTCGAGCGCGCTCCAGACCGCGGTGAAGTTGTAGAGCGCGGGCGTGCTCCACGACCCGACCTTCTGCACGTACGCGAGCGAAAAGTCGCGCGTGATCATCGCCCACTCCATGCAGACGAACGCACCGAGTGACGCGACCCCCGTGAGCCAGGCGAACCTCGGGGCGAGGCGCAGCACCTTGGGGTCTGACTGGCGCGTGCCCGTCACAGCCGCCACCATGCCGAACACGGCCCCGACCAGGCCGACCAGCAGTGCCGCCCTGCCGAGCGGGCCGGCTAGCCCTCCGACACCGAGCACGCCGCGGCCTCTTCGTTCGCCTTGTCGAACCTGGTCTTGTTCTTCTCGACGTACTCGTTCGTGTGCTTGACCTCGATGCGGTCGCTGTCGAGACTGCCGCCCGAGAGACGCCCGTGTGCGACCACCGGGATGCACTCCTGGAAGACGCCGCCCGGGTCGCCCAGGTAGTTCACCTCGATCGTCTTCGTGTTCCACTCGAGGGTGAACACGGTGCTGCCGTCGCGCTTCTGGAGCGAGTCCTGGCGCACGATGCCCTGCACGCGGATGCGCCTGTCGCCGTCGCAGCCCTGCCGCACCCCGATCTCGTCGACGTTGCAGTAGTAGTCGATCGCGCTCGTGAGGAACTTCGTGACGACGACACCCCCGGCGACGAGGGCGACCGCCACTATGAGCACCGGCGCCCACCTGCGGCGGCGCGGGGCAGGGCCGGAGGGGCCGTCGGTGCGCGGGGTCAGGTCCACGGCATCTCTTCCCGCGTGGCGCGGCGCGCCAGACCGCGACCGCGGCGCACGACCCACAGCGCGTACGCACCGATCGAGCCGAAGGTCAGCACGTAGCTGACGATGATGAAGGAGGCGTGCTCCATCAGCGCACCCCTGCCTCGTCGCGGCGGGACGCGATCGCCTCGTCCAGCCCGCGGTCCGCCACCGTGTCCTCCAGGTGGATCACCCGCTGGCGGTGGAGCACGAGCCACACGAACAGGGCGGTGAACGTGGCGAGGCCGAGCATCAACGTGAAGAGCATCAACCCGTCCATCTCGACCTTCGCGTTCGGGTTGGCGACGGATGCCTCCTGGTGCAGCGAGCGCCACAGCACCACGCTGAAGTGCACGAGCGGGATCTCGAGCACGGCGAGCAGCGCGAGCACGGCGGAGCGGCGCGCGCGCTGGCGCAGTGTGCCCCCCAGCCGGCGCACGGCAAGGTAGCCGACGTACGTGATGAAGAGGAACGCCGTGCTCGTGAGCCGTGCGTCCCAGACCCAGTACGTGCCCCACGTGAGGCGCCCCCACAGGCTTCCCGTCACGAGGGACACGGCCACGAACAGCACGCCGATCTCCGCACTGGCGCCCGCGACCCTGTCCCAGGCGACGGAGCGGTTCCGGCCGGACAGATAGGCGCCCGAGCAGACAGCGGTGAGGGCGAATGCCATGTACGCGACCCAGATGGACGGGACGTGCACGTACATGATGCGGACCGTGGATCCCTGCACCACGTCCTCGGACGACCACCACAGCCCGCTGAGGACGAGGAACACGAGCAGCACGGCGACGACGAGTCCGAGCCTTCGCGTTGCCGGAGTTCCGGTGCTTGCGTGTGCGGCCGTGGGGGTCATCTCGTCAGTCTTGTGGAGGGAGGCTGTGTCGCCCTATTCGTCGACCAGTGGACCGAACGCGGCACTGCCGGCCGCGCCGAAGAGCACCGCGAACACCGCGAGGAGGCCGATCCAGGGCCACCCCTCGGAGACGGATGCGCCGCCACTGCCGAAGGCCGCCTCGGTGGCACGGGTCGCGCCGATGAGGACGGGTGCCACGACCGGCAGGAGCAGCAGCGGGAGCAGTGTCTCGCGGCCCCTCGCGCCGGCAGCGAGACCGCCGTACAGGGTACCCACGAACCCGAGCCCCACGGTGGCGGCCACCATGGTGACGAATGCCTCCGCCCAGCCAGCCGGAGTCGGCTCCGCTCCGTAGAGGACGAACGCCGTACACACGAGGAGCACCTCGAGAGCGAACAATTGCACCATCAGGGCCACGGACTTCCCGAGGAAAATCGCGACCGGGTCGACCCCGGCGACGCGGAGCGCATCGAGCGCACCGTCGGCCGCCTCCACCGCGAAGCTGCGCTGCACCACCACGAGCATGCTGAACAGGGTCGCCAGCCACACCAGGCCCGGCGCGACGCGCTGCAGGATTCCCTCGTTGTCGAGGGCGAACGCGAACATGACCATGACGACGAGCGCGAACGGCGCCACCTGGTTGATGACGACCCTGCTGCCGAGTTCCACCGCGAGGTCCTTGCGGGCGACGGCCCGGGCGATTGACGTGCGTGTCACCGGGCGCCTCCCGCGTCGTGCACAGTCCCTCCGTCGACGGTGACGACCCTGGAGGCGAGCGCACCCGCGCGCTCCAACTCGTGCGACGACACGACCACGGTCGCCCCTGCCGCGACCGCGTCGCGCAGCACGGAGTCGATCTCGTCACGGCCCGCGGCATCGAGCCCGGCGTGCGGCTCGTCGAGCAGCCACAGTTCCGCGCGCCGCACGATCATCGAGGCGAGTGCGCACCTGCGCCTCTGCCCCGCCGACAGCTTGTCTGCCCGGACGGACGCGAGTCGGCCGTCGAGGCCCATCCGCCGCATCGCCGCCGACACTTCGTCCTGCGTGGCGCCCACGGTGGACGCCCAGAACCGGATGTTCTGGGCGACAGTGAGGTCGAGATAGAGGCCGTTGGTGTGCCCGAGGAGACCGACACGCGACCTGATCGCGTCGCGCTGGGCGGTGATGTCCATACCGAGGACGGTCCCGCCGCCGCGCTCCACCGGGAGAAGACCCGCGCACACGCGCAGGACGCTCGTCTTGCCCGCACCGTTCGGGCCCTGCAGCAGGACCACCTCGCCGCGCCTGACCGTGAGGTCGGCACCCGCGAGCGCGGGGAAACCCCCGAGAACGGCGACTACGCCGCGCAGTTCGACCACGTTTGTCATGCTTCACGAACGCTACCGAACGGCGTTAGGTTCGGGCCGTGGAGCATCCCGGGGCCGACCGCACACAGGGGATGCTCCCCCGTCTCCTCGATGTGACCGGGCGTCTCCTCGTCGCCGGAGGCCTGCTGCTCCTTGCGTTCACTGCGTACCAACTGTGGGGCACCGGCATCGAGCAGGCCCGCAGCCAGCGCGCGCTCGAGCGCCAGTTCGAGGACCAGTCCGCGGAATCCCCTCTCGTCACAGACACGATGCAGCAGCCGGGCACGTCCACAGTCCCGCGTGTGCCGGTGCCGGGCGACTCCGTCGGCCGCATCGAGATCCCCTCCCTCGGCGTGAGCGAGTGGATGGTCGCCGGGGCAAGGCTGTCGGACCTGGAGAAGGGCCCCGGGGTCTTTGCCGGCTCCGTGCTGCCTGGCCAGACGGGGAACCTGGCCGTTGCCGGGCACCGCACGTCGTACGGCGCACCGTTCGGGGACCTGGACAGGCTGCGCGAGGGCGACGACATCATCTTCACGTCCGTCGGCGGGACCTTCACGTACGTGGTCACCGGCTCGAAGGTCGTCCCGCCGACGGACGTGGGAGTCCTCGCCCAGACAAAGGACAATGCGATCGCCACGCTCGTGACGTGCCACCCGAAGTGGACGTCCAAGAACCGGCTCATCGTGACCGCAGAACTGGAGCCGGTGCACGAACCAGCAGCACCGACACCGATCGCGGAGACCGGCACAGGCGGGACCGAACAGATCACGCCGGGCTGGTGGCACGACCGCAGCCGCATCCTGCCCACGATCACGTGGTCAGTCTCCCTGCTCGTGATCTGGGCGGCGGCACGGCGGCTCGCCC
>JBJTCK010000011.1:0-12372 GCA_046091825.1 Actinomycetota bacterium
CGAGGGCAGACCCCACGAGGACGGCAGGGGCCAGGTAGGGCACTGGCGTGCGCAGGGCGAACCGGGTCTCGGCACCGTACGCACTGCCCTGCACGAGGACGTCGGCGACGTCGCGCGAGAGGAGCATCCTCGCCACGACGACGGCGACGAACGGCCAGAGCACACCTTCCATGAGAAAGACGGTGACGGCGACGGCCGGCACGAGGATTCGCACGGCGGTCAGGGAGAGCGCAGCCGGCACGAACAGCGCGACCATGACGACCAGCCAGGACGTCCATCCCCATGCCTGCAGCACGGTCGAGACCGGCGCGGACCGCCCCTGCGCGACCGGGCCCCACGGAGCCACCACGCCGACGGCTGCCCAGACTGCGCGTGTGGCCCACATCAGCCTCATTGACGCCCCGTTGGCGGACCCAGCCATCCCCCAAGACTGCCGTGGCGCGTGCACCGCCGCACAATCACGGTGCATGGAGATGACTGTCACCCGCGCCGGTCCCGCCTCGTCCACCGTGTCCGGGTGCTGCTACCAATGAGGAGAACCGGGCTGACAGCGGCACGGACTGGCACCGGGACGAGGGAGGCGCCGCGATGATGAGACACGCGCAGCACGCACCCGGTGCGTCTTTCGGCGTGGGCAGCCTCCCGCACCGCGAGACCGCCGACGCTGTCGAGTTCGCGTGGCGATCCACCGACATCGTGACCATCCCGTCACTCCCGCGGCGATCACCGGCAGAGCTCATGGTCCCGCAGGGCCTGGCAGGGATCGAGGGCGTCACCTCCGGGCAGTACGGGGGCATCGCTGTCGACCTGGACGCGCTCGATCTCGCCGGGGAGGTCGTCACAGACCTGGCCAGTGACAGCTACGCGGGGTTCGCCGCGTTCCTCGAGAGTGCACGGGGGCGCGCCGAGTTTCCGCCGCTCGTGAAGTGGCAGTTCGTCGGCCCGCTCACGCTCGGCTTCTCGCTCGTGAGGTCCGGGCTCGCGGTCGAGGTGGCTGCGCCACTCGCCCAGCAGGCCGTGCGGTGCCACGTGCGGGCACTGCAGGACGAGGTCGCGAGAGCGATGCCCGGCACGACACAGATCGTGCTGTTCGACGAGCCGATGCTGCACGACGCACTCGTCCCGGACTTCCCCGTGCCGCCCGACGAGGTGCTCGACTTCGTGTCCGGCGCCCTGGCGGCCGTCGACCCGTCCAATGTGTCCGGCGTCCACAGCTGCGCAGAGACGGACTGGCTCGCCCTCCTGTCCATCGGGGCCAACATCATCTCCGTCCCTGTGCCGTCGGCGTCCGACGAGGAGCAGATGGCGGCGATGAGCGCGGCCACCCCGCGTATCGCCGAGCATCTCGAGATGGGCGGGCACATCGCCTGGGGCGCGATCCGCACCGACGGTCCGATCGCGGCGACACCTGACCGCTCGTGGAAGAACCTCGCAGCCGTGATGTGCGCGCTCGTCAAGCAGGGCGTCGACCCGCTGCTCGTGCGGCGGAACAGTTTCGTCACGCCGGCCTGCGGCCTGGATGCGCACAGCGTGTCCGTCGCCGAGCGGGTGTTCTCGCACACCCGCGACCTCGCCTCGAGGATTGCCGATCAGGCGACCGCGTCACTGCTCACCCTCGGCTCCTAGGTCACGCCCCCTCGGTAGAATCGGGCGATGGCGCGCACCCCTTCCCCCGAGGCCCGCATCACGGCGCTCCGTGACCTGATACGCCGCCACAACCACTCGTACTACGGCGAGGACTCGCCCGTCATCAGTGACGCCGAGTACGACGCGTTGGTCGCCGAACTGCGCGCACTCGAGTCGGAGCACCCCCACCTCGCCGACGCCGAGTCACCTTCCTCGCGCGTGGGGGCACCTGCCGTCACCACGTTTGACCCCGTCGTGCACCGCGTGCCGATGACCAGCCTGGACAACGCCATGGACGAGGACGAACTGGCGGCGTGGGGCGAGCGGGTGGCAAAGGGCCTCCCGGGCGAGACGGTGTGCTACGTGTGCGAACTGAAGATCGACGGTCTGGCCATCAGCATCCGCTACGAGGACGGGGTGCTCGTGCAGGCCGCCACGCGCGGCGACGGAAGGGTGGGGGAGGACGTCACTCTGAACGTGGCCACGATCGCCGGCCTGCCGAAGAAGCTGGCGCCCGCCAAGAAGGCGCCGAAGGGAACTGTCGTGCCCGGCGTGCTGGAGGTGCGCGGCGAGATCTTCATGTCCACTGAGGCGTTCCTCCGCCTGAAGGCGGAGAAGGAGGCAGAGAACGCCGAGCGTGCAGCTGCGGGCCGCGCACCCGTCGCGGTTCCCGTCAACCCGCGCAACGCCGGTGCAGGAAGCCTGCGCCAGAAGGACCCCTCTGTCACCGCATCACGCGACCTCTCCATGTGGGCGTACCAGTTGGGCGAGGTCATCGGGGGTCTGCAGTTCGCCGGCCACCGCGAGACCCTCGACCTGCTCGCGGCCCTGGGGTTTCCCGTCAACCCGGAGATCACGGTGGTCGACTCGCTCGAGGGGGTCGCTGACTTCTGCCGGCACTGGCGCGAGCACAGGCACGACCTGCCCTACGAGATCGACGGCGTTGTCGTGAAGGTCGACGACCTCGGCCAGCGCGAACGCCTCGGGTTCACCTCGCGGGCCCCCCGCTGGGCCATCGCGTTCAAGTTCCCCCCGGAGGAGCGCAACACCGTGCTCCGTGACATCCAGGTGTCCGTGGGCCGCACGGGCCGCACCACGCCGTTCGCCGTGCTCGAGCCGGTGTTCGTCGGGGGGTCCACGGTCTCCATGGCGACACTGCACAACCGGGACCAGGTCGCACTGAAGGACGTCCGGCCCGGCGACACGGTCGTCGTGCGCAAGGCAGGCGACGTCATCCCCGAGGTCGTCGGTCCGGTTCTCGCGCTGCGCCCGGCCGGGACGGAGCCGTGGGTGTTCCCGTCAACTTGCCCGTGCCCAATCGGCAGCACGCTCGTGAAGGAGGAGGACGTCGCCGACACGCGCTGCGTGGAGCCGTCGTGCCCGTACCAGCGCGACCAGCGCATCATCTACTTCGCGTCCCGCGGTGCGATGGAAATCGAGGGTCTCGGCGAGCGCACCGTCTTTGCCCTCTCGGACGCAGGACTCGTCGGTGACGTCGGTGATCTCTACTCGCTCACGATGGACCAACTGCTCGGGCTCGACGGTTTCGCCGAGAAGGGGGCACAGAACCTGGTCGACGGGATCCAGAAGTCGCGCACGCGCCCGTTGCCGAAACTGCTCACCGCACTCGGGGTGAAGCACCTCGGCCCGGCGGCCAGTGAGGCGCTCGCCGCGCACTTCGGCACGCTCGATGCGATCGCCACCGCATCGGCTGACGAGTTGTCCGCCGTCGACGGCGTCGGTGCCGTCATCGCTGCGTCGATCGTGTCGTGGTTTGCCGTCCCGGAGAACGCTGCGATCATCGACAAGCTCCGGTCCGCGGGTGTCGACTTCGGGCGTGTCGAGGTGAGCACGGAGCCCCAGACGCTCGCCGGCAAGGCAGTGGTGGTCACGGGGACACTGGCCGGCTTCTCCCGTGAGGGTGCGGAGCAGGCGATCAAGGCCCGCGGCGGAAAGAGCCCCGGCAGCGTCAGCGCAAAGACGTTCGCCGTGGTGGTCGGGGCAGAGCCCGGGGCCAGCAAGCTCACGAAGGCCGAGCAGCTGGGCATCCCGGTCCTCGACGAGGCGGGATTCGAGACCCTGCTGCGCACCGGCGAACTGCCTGTTTGAGCCGTCGCGGGGCAGGGCGCCCCGGGTCAGCGGGTTAGTTCGCGGAGAACTCCCAGGAGAACGACTTCGCCTTGGACCTGTCGTCGGTGATCTTCCAGTACCACACCTTGCCGGTGTGCAGACCCTGGTCGAACTCCTCGATGGGGGCGCCATCCTGGGGCAGGTAACTGATGGTGAAGTTGCCGGGGTCGTAGATCGCGGTGGGGGGGATGTCCACCTGCGCACCCGGGCTGGGGTTGCCGCCCTGGGAGATCTCGTCGAGCCGAGTGACGGGCAGTTCGATGCCGTCGATCACGAGCACCGCGTTGTAGCCGTCCACCAGATCGACGAACACCTGGCTCTGGCGCAGCACCTCGTCGCCCGGGCCGGGGTTGATGCTCTCGATCGCGTCGGGGATGCGCTGCGCCTCCCTGCCGGTGGTGGCCGAGTTCACGCCCATCAAGATGAGCACGAGACCGATTCCGACCCCCGCAGAAACGACGAGATTTTGCTTGTTCTTGGGGGTTCTCACACTCCCATTCTCCCAGTCCGGGGCCCTCGCCACACCCCGGCATGGGTCACCTTGTAGGTTCTTTCGGGTCATGAGGGACGCAGCACACATGCCAGGGACCGTCCTCGGCGGGCGGTACCTGATCGGGGATCTCCGCTCGGAGGCCACCCTCGCGAACGCCGGGGCGATGCAGTTCGACGCCACCGACCTGTCGTCCACCCAGCTCGTGTCGGTGCGCATCGCCCCGCTGTCCCGACTGGTCGACCCGCTCCTCGGTTCCACCACCTCCACGGACGCCCTCGCGGTGTTCGAGGCCCAGTGCGCGGTCGCAGAGAGCCTGAGTCACCCATGCATCGAGACGGTCTACGACCACGGTGACGCCACGCTCGACGGCGAGCGGTACGTGTTCACGGTCGCCGAGCGCCTGGCCGGCGGGTCCCTGCGGGAGTTCCTCGCCCGCGGACGCCGGCTGACCCCCAGCCAGGCCCTCATCGTGGGGGTCGACGTCTGCCGGGCCCTGGACGCGGCCGCCAAGCAGGGGGTCGTCCACGGGGACATCCGTCCCAGCAGGCTCGTGTTCGGCCTGGACCGGCGGGTCCGGATAGTGGGGTTCGGGGCCCCGTTGCGCCCCGTTGACTCCCTGACCCTCGACCAGGCCCTCTTCAGTGCCCCGGAACTGGCTGACGGCAGCCCGCGGACGGCCTCATCCGACATCTACTCGTTGGCCCTCGTGCTGGTGGAGGCGATGACGGGTGAGACCCCGTTCGCTGCCGACACCGCGGCCGCGGCGTTCGCCGCCCGAACGGAGAAGCTGCTGCCCGTGAGTGCCGACTTCGGTGCGCTCGCCGCCGTTCTCGAGCGGGCGGGCAGGCCGAACGCCGGAGAGCGGTACACCGCGCGCGAGTTCGGCCAGGCACTCGTTGCCGCCGCGGAGAAACTTCCCCGGCCCACGCCAATTGACATCGTCGGCACGGGTCTCTTCGACGAGGAGGTCGCCAAGTCCGACCCGTCGCAGCCCGTCCCGCGGCCGGACCTGTCGGAGATGGAGCCGATCGCGAACGACGCTCCGAGCGGCCCGATCCTCATCCGCACCACGCCGAACATCGCAGATGCGGACATCACCAACCCCCGCGGCACCGCGCGCACACCCGATCCGTCCGGCGGCACGCCGCTCGTGATCGGCGGCGACGAGACAGGGCCCGTCACGCTCGACATCGAGCAACTGCAGAGACTCTCCGCGGAGGACCCGACGGAGCCCGCGCCGCGACCGCGCAAGCGCCGATGGGGGATGCGCATCCTCGTGTCGGCACTCGTGCTCCTGGTCGTCGGTGGCGGGGCGACCGGTGCCTACTTCACTGTGCTCAACCCGAAGAACCCGGTCCCGCAGCTCGCCGGGCTCACCGAGGCGGAGGCCCGCAACCAGGTGTCGAAGTTCGGCTGGGGCATCTCGGTGCGGCTCGAGCGCAGCGACTCCGTGCAGGCCGGCCAGGTGATCTCCACGGACCCGGTGATGGGTGCGAACGTGGCCAAGCGCGACACGTTGACCCTCGTCGTCAGCGAGGGCCCGACCCTGTCGGAGCTTGCGGACCTCACGGGCATGACGGCCGATGCCGCCAAGGCGAAGCTCGCCGAGCTCGGGCTGCAGGCCTCGCCCGTCGACGTTCCGGACGAGGCCGTACCCGCCGGCACGGTGGTCTCGTGGTCGGTTCCGGACCAGGCCGCACTGAAGGCGGGTGACTCGGTCGTCAAGGGCACGACGGTGGCGGTGAACATCTCCACCGGGCCCGCCCTGCGGGACGTGCCGGACCTGTCGAAGCTCACGGTCGCAGACGCGACGGCCAAGCTCACGGAGATGGGTCTCGTCCTCGTGGAGGGGGAGAAGAAGCCCCACCCGGAGATCGCCGCCGACCAGGTGTCGGCGCAGGTCCCGGCCGCGGGGGAGAAACTTGCCAAGGGCGGCACCGTGACCGTCACCGTCTCCGCGGGCCAGCAGACCACGCTGATTCCGAGCATCTACGGCAAGGACCTGGCCACCGTGAAGGAGCGCCTGGAGAAGTACGCCATGGTGATCGGGAAGGTCACCGGTGACGGCAAGCGTGGCCTCAAGGAGGCCCTGATCGACGGCAAGAAGGTCAAGAACTTCGAGCGGGTCATCGTCGGTAAGACGGTCGACCTCGTCTTCCCCTAGTCTCGCCCCGACGGTCATCACGACAGAGGGGGAGACCATGGGAGAACTGCAGGGACGCGTCGCGATAATCACCGGCGCAGGGCGCGGCATCGGTCGCGAGCACGCGCTGCTCTTCGCGGCAGAGGGCGCAAAGGTCGTGGTGAACGACCTCGGTGGCGCCAACGACGGCACGGGCAACGACGCCACGCCGGCACAGGAGGTCGTGAACGAGATCAAGGCCATGGGCGGCGAGGCGGTCGCCAACTACGACAACGTGGCCGACTGGGAGGGTGCCCAGCGCATGGTGAACTCGGCCGTGGAGACGTTCGGCGACCTCGACATCCTCGTGAACAATGCCGGCATCCTTCGTGACCGCGTGCTCGTGAACATGACCGAGGCCGAATGGGACGCCGTCATTGCTGTCCACCTGAAGGGCCACTTCGCGCCGTCACGCTGGGCGGCCGCGTACTGGCGCGAGCAGCACAAGGCGGGCATCACCAAGCCGCGCAACATCGTGCACACGTCGTCAACCTCGGGCCTGTTCGCAAACCCGGGCCAGTCCAACTACGGCGCCGCCAAGACAGGCATCGCGACGTTTTCGCAGATCCTCGCGAAGGAGCTCGCCCGCTACAACGTGAAGAGCAACTCCATCGCGCCCGCGGCGCGCACGCGCCTCACCATGGCCACCCCGGGTCTCGGCGACCGCATCGCAGAACCCGAGAACAAGGGGGCCTTCGACGAGTGGGACCCCGCCAACATCTCGCCGCTCGTGGCGTACCTCTCGTCGGCGAAGTGCGAGTTCACCGGGGAGACGTTCTTCGTGAAGGGCGGCGAGGTCACGCGCATCAAGAGTTGGGAGCGTGCGGAGAGCATTGACCAGGACGACCGGTGGGGCGTGGCGGAACTCACAGCCGCGCTCAACAAGATGGCCTCGGAGGTCAAGGGCTAGGGGACTACCCTCGGAGGGTCACCATGAACCCCCGTCCGCGCGAAGAACAGGAAGAACTGCGCCCGCACGGGCGTGAGTCCGTGGCCGTCGAGTTCGGCGGCGTGGACGAGGTCTCCATCCTCGCGTGGACCGCGATGATCCCGCGCCGCGTGGCGCGCAAGATGGGCATCACCCGCAAGTGGGCCACCCTCATCGTGGTGCTGGCCGGCCTCTTCACGACCAGTTCCACCATCACCGTGCTCGTGGTCTCGCTCGAGACGATCTCGCGGGACCTCGGCTCGTCGGTGACCACCCTCAACTGGTCGATCACGGGCCCGATGCTCGCGTTCGGCGTGGTCGGCCCGGCCTACGGCAAGATCGGCGACCTCTACGGCCACAAGAAGGTCTACGTCTACGGGCTGGTCTTCTCCGGCATCTTCGCCGGGGCCACGGTGTTCGCGTGGGACGGCCCCTCCATGGTGCTGTTCCGCCTGCTCTCGGCCGTCGCGGGCGCCGCGACCGGGCCGGCCGCCATGGCGTACGTGAACCGCCTCTTCGAGCCGCACGAACGCGTGCGTCCGCTGGGTCTCTGGAGCTTCACCACGGCGGGCGCCCCCGTGCTCGGTGTCGTCATGGGCGGGCCGTTGGTGCAGGCGATCGGGTGGCAGATGATCTTCGTGATCCAGGCGCCGCTCCTCGTGGGGGCGTCGCTCCTCGCGTGGAGGCTCCTGCCACAGACGTCCCGATCGAAGGACGTGAAGTTCGACGTGAAGGGATCCGTCGCGCTCGGTTTCGGCGCCACGTTGCTGCTCCTCTCGGTCAACCGGGGCCACTCGTGGGGTTGGACGTCGCCGTGGATCCTCAGCAGCGCCGCGGCCTCGATACTGGCGCTCTGGATGTTCGTGCGGATCGAGCGCACGGCGGAGGCACCGCTGATGCCGCTCGTGTGGCTGCGCACGCCGAACATCATCCTGCCGATCGGCATCCAGTCCCTCCTGAACTTCGCCTACATGGGCGGTTTCATCGTGGTGCCCCAGATGCTCGAGATCGGGCTGGGGTTCACGCCGGCGCACATCGGGTGGCTGGTGATCGCCAGGCCGCTTGCCTTCTCCATCACCGCGCCGCTCGGCAGCTTCTTCACGATGCGCGTCGGCGAGCGCGTGTCCGGCGTGGTCGGGGCGCTCGGGATCGTGTGCTCGATGCTCATCCTCGGCACAATCGATGCGTCGTCGCCGGACTTCCTCATTGCCCTCGGGCTGGGGCTCTCCGGCGTCGGCTTCGGCATCGCCGGACCGGCGCTCGGTGCGCTGGTCGCGAACTCCGTGGACGACGACACCGTGGGCGTGGCGGGCGCGATGCAGCAACTGCTCAGCCAGATGGGCGCGGTGCTCGGCTCCACGGTGATGATCTCCATCCACGAGATGACCGCGTCGAGCGGCGTGGTGCAGAGCTACGCGTACGCGCTGATGAGCGGTGTGGGCACCGCAGTGGCGGCCACCCTCCTGGCCACCAGGCTGCGGCCCACCGACCGCAGCATGCTGGAGGACGCCGTCACGCCGTGATGGCGCGGATCTCCGCTGCGACCTGGTCGGCGCGGTCGTCCTGGGGCACGGACATCTGCAGGGCCATGATCTTGGTGATGTCGCCCTCCACCTTGATGCGCCCGCTCATGAACGCCTGCATCGTGGTGGCGGGGTCCTGTTCCACGAACAGCTGCCGGGCGGTGTCGTAGTCGGTCGTCACGGTCACGTCAGGGCCGTCGATCGCGCCCAGGTCCATGCTGAGGCCGCCTTCGGAGGTGTCGATGTGGGCCCGCACGGTGCCCTCGCCGAACGGCACGCCGATGGCCACCACGTTGATGCGGATCTGGACGGGGATCTGCGGGATGTTCGCCTCGTGGCGCTCGCGTATGCCGCGGGCGGCGGCGATCCATTCGGGGGAGAGGAAGAGGTGTGACATGGGATCCGGGGGAGTGCGTTAACAGTCTGTAAAGCACTGTGGAATCTAGGCGGAGAACGGCGAGAATCGTGCAATGCCCCGGATTCTCGTCTCCGAAGAACTGGCCGAGAGCGGCCTTGCCAAGATGCGGGCCGCCGGCCACGAGGTCGACGTCCGGGTGGGTCTCTCACCGGAGGAGTTGCAGCAGGCAGTGAAGGGTGCGCACGCGCTGGTCGTGCGTTCAGCCACGAACGTTGACGACGCACTGCTGGCGGCCGGGACGGACCTCCTCGTGGTGGGGCGCGCGGGCGTGGGCCTCGACAACGTCGACATCGAGGCGGCAACGCGCCGCGGCGTGATGGTGGCGAACGCGCCCGAGTCCAACATCGTCTCTGCCGCCGAGCACACCATGGCGATGCTCCTCGCCGTGGCGCGCAACGTGCCCCAGGCGCACGCGGCCCTCGTGCAGGGGCGCTGGGAGCGCAGCAAGTGGGAGGGCGTGGAGCTCTTCGACAAGGTCCTCGGGGTCGCGGGGCTCGGCCGCATCGGAAAGCTGGTGGCCCAGCGCGCCGCCGGTTTCGGGATGCGCATCATGGCGTACGACCCGTACGTCAGCGAGGAGCGTGCCAGGGCGATGAACATCGAACTGGTCGACCTCGACACCCTCATCGAGCAATCGGACTTCCTCACCATCCACCTGCCGAAGACGAAGGAGACCGTCGGGCTCATCAACGCGGCGGCCATGAAGCGGGCGAAGAGGTCCCTTCGCATCATCAACGTGGCGCGCGGCGGAATCGTGGACGAGGCCGACCTAGCGGATGCCGTGAAGAACGGCGTCATCGCGGGCGCCGCACTCGACGTGTTCTCGAAGGAGCCCATGACGGACTCGCCCTTGTTCGGCATCGACGGCATCGTCGTCACGCCGCACCTCGGGGCGAGCACCACGGAGGCCCAGGACCGCGCGGGCGACCACATCGCCGACCAGATCAATCTCGCCCTCGCCGGCGATTTCGTGCCGTACGCGGTGAACATCTCTGCTGCCGACGCGAACGAGACCATGAAGCCGTACCTGCCCCTCGCCGAGCGACTGGGCGCCCTCTTCGCCTCGGCCGCCGCCGCTGACATCACCGAGCTCGAGGTCATCGCGTCCGGCGAGATCGGGGCGTATGACACCAGCCTCCTGACCCTCAGTGCCATGAAGGGCTTCTTCGGCGGCCGCGTGGACGACCAGGTCACCTACGTGAACGCACCGCAGGTGGCGACTCGCCTGGGAATCGAGGTCAAGGAGACGAAGGTGGCGGGAGGCAGCGGTGACTACGTCAACCTGGTCACCCTCCGCGCCGGCACGCACAGCATCGCGGCGACCCTGGTGGGCCAGCGCAGGCAGGCCCGCATCGTGCTGGTGGACGACCACATCACGGACGTGCCGCCCAGTGACCACATGCTGGTGGTCCGCAACGACGACCGGCCGGGCGTGATCGGCGTGGTCGGCACGCTCCTCGGCAATCACAACGTGAACATCGCCGACATGGACGTTGGCCGGGCGCTCACCCCGGGAACCGCACTGATGGTGATCGCCCCCACGGCCGAGGTCAGTGATGCCGTCCTCGACGAGCTCCGTGCCGCGCCCGGCATCATCGAGGTCATTGCCCTCAGGGGCTGACGACACGGGCCGGCCTTCCCGCTGGAGTACCTTTTCGCCCATGCCGTACTCGCTCACACTCGCACAGAAACTCACGATGATGCAGAACCGCTGGACGGTGTCGCGCACCGACACCGCGCCGGTGGACATCGGGTACATCGTGCAGAAGCGGATGGCACTGAAGGAGAGCGTGACATGCACGGCGCCCGACGGCACCGGCGTGGTGTTCCGCATCCAGGGCCGAAAGGTGATCGAGCTCGGCGGCGTCTACGACGTGCTCGACGGCTCGGACGCCCCCATCGGCACTATCGCGAAGGACTTCAAGGCGTCCCTCGGCAGGTCCACCTACGTCATCGAGACACCGCAGGGAAGGTGGACTCTCACCGAGACCAGCCAGATGCAGGCGATCCTCCGCCGTGTGGTCAACATGGTCTCTGACATCCCGTGGCTCCTGCGGGTCCAGTTCGCGCTCCTGAACGAGAGCGGGGCCCAGGTGGGCCACGTGAACAGGGCCAACATGAAGATCAAGGACACCTATGACATCCGCGTTGACGACGACCGTCTGGACATGCGCATGGCCGCAGCCATGGGCGTGGCGGTCGATGCCTTCATGAACCGCTGACGCTGCAGCGGGTTCCCCGCGAAGAACACGCTCTGTTCTGCCGTGACCGGCCGCGGAGGTTTATCGTTCCGGCATGACCACGGAACGCCAGCAACGACTCATCTCCGACATGCGCGGGGTCCGCTACGGGGAGGTGCTCGGCATCTTCGCCGAGGGCGACGAGCTCGTCGGGCACGTGTACGGCACGCAGATGATCAACGACTGCCCCCAGGAACTGTGGGAGAAGCTCGACGCGGCCGCCATCGCCCAGGACCTTGGGGCCCTCTTCGTGAAGCTGAACGGCCCGCGCTACTGGGTGCTCGACGGCCTCGGCTCCAAGGTGGCCACCATCGAGCCGGTCATGCGCGAGTTCGGGGGCATCATGATGCGCCGCATCGCCACGATCCCCCTCGGCAAGCAGCCGGGCGGCGTGCCGTACATGGTCCGCAACGTGAACCGCGGCTCCGTGTTCTTCTGGGACGCGGGTAGGACGGTCCACGAACTGGTCGACCCGGAGGGCCGGGCGTTCGTGATGCAGGCCTATTGCGGGGGGGGCGATGCGTCACTGACGATGGAGAACCTGGCCGGTCTCGGCTCGCGGCTCGCCCTGCCCGCTGGCTGGTCCTTCCGCACGCGGGTGCTGGACGAGGAACTCGTGGCCGACACCACCGACCACCTGGCAACGGTGGTGCAGGACGAACTGGAGAACACCTACACGCTCCCGTACTAGGCCCTGCCGGCCGTGGGGGCGGCCTCAGCGGGCTGCGTTGAGCGCGTCGCGGGTGTCACGGGCGACGCGTGCCGCGCCACCGACGTGGTTGCCGGGGTCCGCGTAGAGGATCGCACGGGAGGAGTTCACGATGAGCCCCGT
>JBJTCK010000012.1:0-3919 GCA_046091825.1 Actinomycetota bacterium
AATCAACTGCGCTCCTCACCGTGGTCGCAGCCTGCGTGTACCGGCCCGCAGCGACCACGAACGTGACGAAGAGCAACAGGACCGGGGCAAGGAGGACCGCCTCCACTGTGAGGGAACCCCGTTCGGCTCTCACCGTTCGTCCTCGGTCATGAACTGCTCGCGTGCCCGGGTGACGGTGCGCGTCACCGAGCTCGCCATGAACGGGACGATCCTGGGGATCCTCAGCGAGACCGTCACCGAAACCGCATGTCCTGAACGCACCACTCGGGGGGCACGGTCGAGAGTGACACCGAGCTCACGGGCCGTCGTCTCGACGGCATCGAGAACTCTCACGACTCCAGCACTTTCATCAACGACGGATGCCGTCAGGGCACCCTGTGCGGCGACTGTGGAGGCGAACTGCGCACCCATCCACAGGGCGGCCGCATGGACCACACAGAAGACAAGGGCGAACAGCACTGTGGAGACTGCCGCGAACTCGCTGCTCGACTCGCCGCGGTCGCGGGCCGAACCCGTCATCCGAGGTTGAGGTTGAGCGCCTTGTCGCGCACCTTGGACGTGATGATGGCGCTCACCGCGAGTGCCAGCCCGACGAGGGCCGCCGCCATGACAATTGTCGTGGCACTCACCTCGCCACGGTCGCGGTCGTTCTCGCGTGATGCGAGAAACCTGACCGTGTAGTACTCCCTCATCTGGCTGATGATTGACATGCGTGTTCCTTTCGTATGGCGCTCAGAATGAGCCCATTGTTTGTGACATCGCCGGGTACCCGACGAAGAGCAGGAAGGACAGGAAGAGGAGAACCATGGGGAGACCCATCTGTTCCGTCTGTTGCTGTGCCTCGAATTCGGTCGCGGACAGGTTTCGTGCGCGCAGGGATGCGGCCTTGCTCACGAGCGACTGACGCACTCTCGAGCCGTGCTCACCGGCGAGCCGCGCTGCGTGGGCCGTCTCGGAGAGCGAGGAAATGCCGTTCCTGTCGGCAAGCTCGATCAATGCGTCCCAGTAGGACCTCCGTGAGGACTGGGCGGCACCGAGCGCGGAGCGCATCGCCCCGAAGGCCCACCCGTCACCGAGAGAGGCAGCCGAGATGAGCGCAGTCTCCAGCCCCGCACCGCCCGCCATCTGGATGTTGACCAGGTCCAGGAGGACGGCAACCGACAGGTCGAACTCCGCGCGGCGGCGTGCAGCTGCTTTCCGAACGGATCGGAAGGGGTGTGAGCAGGCCACCCAACCAAGTCCCGCCGCGACCACCGCGACCGCGAGGAAGCCTGTGATGCTGTCGGCCAGCCCGGCCCCGCTCATCACGAGTGCCGAGCTGGCGACCGCCAGACCACCCTGCAGAACGGCTCTCCTCGCGACCTCCGCTCCCCCGTAGCCCGTGATCGCCAGGTCACGCACGTCAAGCCTCGTCCCGGGGACAGTCATGCCGTCGGCCGTTCGGTGATGATCCTGGCCGCGGGCGAGAACCGGGCCAGCCTGTCGAGCATGAGCAACCCGGAGGCAAAACCTGCTGCCACCGTCAGCAGCACGGCCATGCCGGCGGGTGACGAGTACGACCCGAGATAGCCCGGGTTGAGCAGTGTCAGTCCTGCCACGAACACGGCAAGGCAGCCCGACACGATGCGCACTGCCGTGCGTGTGCGCGCACGGGACACCCACACCCTCATGTAGAGACGGCACTCCTCACGGGTGCTCTCGCTCAGGTGGGAGAGCAAGGAACCCAGGTCACGTGTCTGGTTGCCGAGCGAGGTGAGGAGTGCCGCGACCACGAAGTCGCAGGATGGGTGGCCCACCTCTGCGGCGAACTGCCTGAGGGCATCGTCCAGCCGTCCGTACTGCAGCCTGGCCACGAGACGGCGCACGTGCGCATTCAGTCTCGCTGGGCATGCCTCAGCAGTGATCGATATGGCCTGTTCCAGGCCGGCAGCAGCCGCGACTGAGTCCCGTAGGAGCTCAGTGAACACTGCGACGGCCTCGACCAACTCCCGTTGGTCCTCGACTGTCGGGCGGACGGAACGCCACGGGAAGGAGTGCTGTACCAACAGACGGCGACCGACCAGCACCGACCCCGTCAACACCAGAACAAGGGAGAAGGTCAGGCCCATGCGAGTTCCCGTCGCGGCCGGAACCCATGGTCCGCCAGGAGAGCCGCCGAGGACCCGCGGAGGGTCGCGAACGGGGTCACTGTGGACGACCGGGAGAAGACCTCGTTGGAGACGATTGAGTTCCCGTCGCAGTCGACGACCTCGAGGACGGTCTCGACGCTGCGGATTCCGTTGTCATTCCTCACGTGGACGACGATGTGGACGGAGCTCGAGATGAGAAGGTTCAGTGTCTCAATGGGGACACCAGTCGAGGCCATGGACATGTACGCAGCCAGCTTGGGAAAGACCGACCTGGCTGTGTCTGCGTGCATCGTGCACATTGATCCGTTGTTCCCCTGGCTCATCGCCATCAACATGGGGAAGGCTTCCGCTCCCCGCACCTCACCCACGATCACCCTGTCGGGGTCCATCCGCAGTGCCATGCGGGTCAACTGGGCAAGCGTGACTTCGCCCTCGCCCTCGGCGTTCGCCGGTCGTGCCTGGAGACAGTCATGGTCGGGGTGCGCGCCCTCCATCCGCTCGAGGCCGAGCTCGTAGGAGTCCTCGATGGTCACGATTCTCTCGGTGGGCGCTATCTCGTTGATGAGTGCCCTCAGCAACGTGGTCTTTCCCGATCCCGTTCCACCGGCGATGATGACATTCCGGCGGGCCCGGACGCTCGCGGCGAGGAATTCGGCCGTCTCAGGTGACATCATGCCGCCCACGCACAGGTCGCGGAGCGAGGCGTTCTCGAAGCGGTGCCTCCGCACGATGAGCGTGGGCCTCTGCGACACGTCCATCGCTGCGAAGAGTCGGGAGCCGTCCGGTAGCTGCAGGTTGACCTCCGGGTTTGTGGGGTCGAACCTCGTCTCACGTGCGCACATCCGGGTGGAGATGCGCCGGATGAGATCCACGAGATCATCGTCGGTGTCAACCAACGGCGACATGCTCGCCCGGCTGCCGTCCCGCCTCTTGACCCATGCAGGACTGTTCCCGCGCACGTGGATGTCCGTGATGTCGTCATCCTCCAGCAATGGCTCGAGACGGCCCATGCCGAGCACACCGGCAATGGCTTCCTCCACGAGCGACTTGTCGCTGGGGTCAGCCAGTGAATGTCGGCCCCAGGCACTGGTCGGGGACCCACCAGCCAGGTGCTCACCCGCGACCCTGCGGGCAATCATGCGCTCTTCCTCGATCGTCGCCAGCGGCTCATCGGCATTGTGACGGCGCACCCTGTCGTCTGCAAGAGCTGTCGCAATGTGCCTGGTGAGTGCACGCACCTGTTCCCGTCTCGTCGTCATCACTCGCCACCGCCGACCACGAGAAGCCGGACGGTCTCGGCTGCGGCAACTTCACGTGCGACATCAGTCTCGGCCCGCAGCGTGATGACCGTGGAGGAAGTCAGTTCCCCGGCCCCATCCACCGAGCGCACCGTTGCGGCACCGGGAAGGAGTCTCGGTGGATCATCCATGGCAATCGCGGACGAGACGATCACCCGCACCTTCATCCCGGGCTCGAGCGCGGGCGGGAAGGATCCTGGCTCCACGAGAGCAGCCACGAGGAACTCTCCTTCGCCCAGGTCCGTGACAGCCCCGACCGGGGTTCCGATAGGCATCGTCCCGGTAGTGGCCGGCTCGTTTCCCCTCAACAGGAAAGTCAATCCAATGAGCACACCGGCGAGGAGCAGCACCACTCCGAGGAGAATCTCGCGTGTCAGTCCCTTTCTCGGGAGCGACCTCGTGGCGTCCCTTTCTCTCGGGGCGGCATCACGCAGTGATGCCAACCTGTCGGCGGCACTGCCGTCCGACGCTCTCCATCGATCATCCATGACC
>JBJTCK010000013.1:0-13310 GCA_046091825.1 Actinomycetota bacterium
GGAAAGGTCAGCATCTGTGCCACAGAGATGCTCGAGTCGATGATCGGGTCAAGCCGCCCCACGCGCGCCGAGGTGGCAGACGTGAGTGCGGCGGTCCGGGACGGATTTGACGCCGTGATGCTCTCGGCAGAGTCAGCGGTCGGTCACAACCCGCCGCTCGCCGTGAGGTCGATGGGCCGGATCTGCGAGGTCGCCGAGCGGACGGTCTTGATGCCGAACCACTTCGCCGATGAGAACCCGGAGGCGGCCGCCGTGACCGCTGCAGCAGCGGCCCTGGCGAAGCGAACCAACGCGGACTGGATCGTGTCCCTGACCTACACGGGGTATTCGGCACGGCTCCTGGCGGCGTGCCGTCCGTCGGCGCCCATCGTTGCAGTCACTCCGGACGATGCGGTGGCGAGGCGCCTGCGCGCCGCGTGGGGCGTGTATCCCATCGTCCAGCCGCGGGACCACTCGATGACCCGGGCGATAGAGGAGGGCATAGCCGCAGCGAGGGCCCACGGGCACGTCCGGACCGGCCAGCGGCTCGTCATCTGCGCGTCTCGCACCAGCCCCAGGTCCGACGCGGACACCCTGCTCCTCCACGTGGAGCCCTGACTCAGGCCATCGGCCTCAGGTGCCGGTGGAACGTCAGGAAGTACAGGGTCGACAGCAGCATGAGTGCCCCGCATGCCGAGAACACGATGGGGACCGAGTCGATGCCCCGCGCCACGAAGCCCACGAGGAGCGCCCCGGCCGGGGCGAGACCCGACATCAGGAGCGACTGGATGGCCATGACCCTGCCCATCACCTGTGGCGGGGTGTTGTTCTGGATGAGGGTCTGGTTGAGGTTCATGTAGAAACCGCCGCCGAGACCCCACATGAACAGGAAGATCGCCATCGTGAGGATGCTGAACGACTGGCCGAGGAGGACCTGCACGGTCGATCCCCAGCAGAGCCCGCACATGAACCAGAGTCCCTTCTGGCGGATGATGTGGTTCCAGCGCATGATGCCGAGTGACGTGAGCAGCTGGCCCACCCCGAGCAGGGCGAAGAGGAGCGTGGTTTGACCTCCGGTCGCGCCGATCTCCTCCTTCGCCAGCTGCGGCCCGAGGACGATCCAGGGGCTCATCATGAAGATGACGGAACAGCCGAGGAGGACGAAGAGGGAGCGGACGGCCCCGTCACCGCGTATGAAGGTGATGCCGCCGAGTATCTCGGAGCGCAGCCTCTTGCGCTCGGTGTTGTGGGAGGGCGGCAGCTCCAGGGGCAGGAGGGCGAGCAACCCCACGCCATAGAGGACGGCCTGGAACCAGAATGCCCCCTGGATTCCCCAGGCGCTGATCATCGGGCCTGCAGTGGCGGGTCCGATGATCAGGGCAATGTTGTTGCCGATCGTGCTGGTGGCGAGTGCTCCCACGAGTTTCTCCCGCGGCACCAGCGTGGGCACGATGGCCGAGCGCACGGGAGTGCCCAGCGCCACGAAGACGCCGCTCGCGAAACTGCACGCGACAGCCCACGGGATGGTGATGACACCAGTCGAGACCAGGGCGGCGGTGGTGACGGCCACCGCGAGCGCACCCAGTTGACTCGTGATGAGGATGGCGCGCCGGTTGAAGTGATCTGAGAGCACCCCCACGGGGAGCGAGATCAGGAGAGCCGGTATTCCCATCACGAAGAGGATGAGCCCGCTGGCGTCGGACCTCGCACCCAGGCCGAGGGCCAGCCACACGAAGGCGAAACGCTGTGTGCTCTGCACAAGGGTGAACACGAAGGTGTTCCCCCACAGGAGCCTGAACGGCCGGATCGAGAGGAGTTCGGCCGGGCTGATGCTTGCTGCGACCGTCACCTTGTCATCGTTCCACAGGCCGGCTGCCCGGCGGGTGTCAGAGGCACGAGTACAGGGCATCGATGAGCGCCCTGTTGCGGGGATTCTGCCACCGCGGCCCCATCTGGTTCATCACGTACCCGAACGACACCCCGTGTGCCGGGTCGCAGAAGCCCACCGAACCGCCTGCGCCGTAGTGGCCGAACGCCGTCGGGTCCGGACCGAATCCTCGCTCGGGGATCGGGATCTGGACACCATGGCCGAACCGGGAGTTACGGTCGAGGACCAGGTCGTGGCCGTTGGAGGTCTGGTTCACGAGACCATCCATCGCCCGCCCGCTGAGGATGGCACCACCGCCGGCCGCGAGTTCCCTGTAGACGCGCTCCACACCGCGAGCCGTGGCGTGCGTGTTCGTGCTGGGGATTTCCGCCCGTCGCCACTCGGGAGTGTTCACGGTCCCGCCTCCGGAGGTGCCGAGCGGGTTGTTGTAGGTGTTGAACGCGAGCAGCTGTCCCTCGTCGAAGGTGCTCGTGTCGGTGGGAGCAGTGATGCCGCCAGTGGGCCACTCAAACTCGGCAACACGGTGGTGCTCGCTGTCCGGCAGACCGAGGTGCACGTCGGCGCCGAGCCGTCCGAGGAACATCTCCCTGAAGTGGGCACCCACGGACACCCCCGTTGTCCTCCGCACGACCTCTCCCACGAGGAAGCCGAACGTGTTCACGTGGTAGCCGTGCGCGGTGCCGGGGCGCCACCAGGGCTCCGAGCGTGCGATCTCCGAACACATGAGGTCCCAGTCGTACATTGACAGTGGCGGGAGAGTGCGGCGCACCGCCGGGAGCCCGGCGCGGTGCCCGAGAAGGTCGGCGAGTGTCAGGTCCTCCTTGCCGTGCCCGTGGAGCTCGGGCCACACGGCGGATGCCCTCATCCCGTACGAGAGGACGCCACTGTCCGTCAGTGCCGCCGTGACGATGGCCGTCAGCCCCTTGCCCACGCTGAACGCGTTGACCAGAGTGTCGGCCTGCCAGAGCCTGTCACGGGCCGGGCTGGCATGACCGCCCCACAGGTCGACGACGACCCGTCCGCCGATGCTGATGCACACGGCGGCGCCGATCTCGTTGTGCAGAGTGAAGTTGTCCGTGAACGCACCCAGGACCGGTTCGAACCCCGGTTCCGTGTGGCCCCCCAGGGGCACTGAGCCGGTCAGAGCGCTGACTTCTCCAGGATGTGGACGCCGCAGGCCGAACCGAGGCCGATGACATGGGCCAGGCCCACCTTCGCACCCTCGATCTGGCGGTCGCCGGCCTCGCCGCGCAGGTGGTGGCAGACCTCCCAGATGTTCGCGATGCCGGTGGCAGCGATCGGGTGTCCCTTCGACTCGAGACCGCCGGACACGTTCACGGGCGTCTTGCCCGTGCGCCAGGTCGCACCGGAGTTGAAGAAGTCGACTGCACCACCCTCTTCGCACAGCATGAGGTTGTCGTAGTGGACGAGCTCGGCGGTCGCGAAGCAGTCATGCAGTTCGACGAGGTTGAGGTCCTCCGGGCCGACGCCTGCCTGCTCGTAGGCCTTCTTGGCCGCAATCCTGGTGAGGGTGTTGACGTCCGGCAGGACCTGGCACGCCTCCTGGTACGGGTCGCTCGTCAGGACGGATGCGGACACCTTGACGGCCCGGCGCTGCTGCTCCTTGGAGAGCGTCTTCAGCTTCTCGCCGCTGACCACAACGGCGGCGGCGGCGCCGTCGCAGTTGGCCGAGCACATCGAGCGCGTGTTCGGGTAGGCGATCATCACGTCGTTCATGATCTCGTCGAGGGTCATGCGCTTCTGGTACGCGGCGAGCGGGTTGAGCGTCGAGTGGGCATGGTTCTTCTCGGCGATCTTCGCAAAGAGCTCGAACGTGGCGCCGCCGTACTTGTGGCCGTACTCCATGCCGACCTGGGCGAACGTCCCGGGCATGTTGTCGGTCCCGATGCGCCCGTCGGTGCCTGTGACCGCACCGTAACGACCGGAGGGCGTCCACTCCTTCGAATTGGAGGCCGGGCGGGCGCCGAGCAGGCCGACGCCCGCAAGCTTCTCCACACCCACTGCAAGACCCATGTCGGTCTCGTCAGCCTTGATGGCCATGATCGCCGTGCGCAGGGCCGTGGCGCCGGTGGCGCAGGCGTTGGACACGTTGTAGACGGGGATGCCGGTCTGGCCGACCTGCTTCTGGATCTGCTGGCCGATGCCGCCCTGGCCCATCAGGCAACCCGCTGCGAGGACGCCCATGTCGGCCATCGAGACCCCCGCGTCCTTGAGCGCGCCCATTGCGGCTTCCGCGGCGAGGTCGACGGTGTCCTTGTCCGGGTGCTTCCCGAACTTCGTCATCACGATGCCGAGAATGTAGATGTCGTCTGCTGCCATGTTGATCGTCTCCTTGTTGAGAATTCGTGGTTGAGAATTCGGGTCTTCTGTGGTTGTACGGGAACTGTGTGGTTGATGCTTCTCGCGGTGTACCCGGCGGGTCAGGCGGGCTCGAAGCCGAAACCGATTGCCTCGACGCCGTTGTCGTCAGCACCGAGTGAGTACGTGGCGAGGCGGACCTTCATGCCGAGGCCCACCTTCTCGGGCGTCGGGTCGACGTTGATGAGGTTGCCCCTCACGCTCGTCCCGGCGCAGTCCACGATGGCGGCCACAAACGGCACCGGCACGCCGGGTGACGCGAACGTGACGATCGTGAACGACCGCACGACTCCCTCGGTGGCGACGGAGACCTTTTTGAAGTCGGTCTTGAAGCACGACGCGCACGCGTTGCGGCGGTCGAAGAAACGCGCACCGCACGCGGTGCACTCGTTGGCCTCCAGATGCGGCTTGTCCCCGAGGACCAGATAGTTCACGTGGGGAACCTGTGTCGTTGTCACAAACAACCTCCTGACGCCCCAAACATATGCCCTTCGGTGGGCCCGCGTCGCAACCGGGACCGCCCCGGCGCCCCGGGCCAGGGCAGAATGGGGAGGTGAAGTGGAGGAACTGGGCCGGCAACCAGGTCGCCCGCCCTGAGTCCATCGAGGACCCGGCGGACGAGGAGTCGCTCGCAGCCCTCGTGCGCTCGGCGCACTCCCAGGGCCGTGCCCTCAAAGTGGTCGGATCCGGCCACAGTTTCACTGCGGCGGCCGTCTGCAACGACCTCATGGTCAGGATCGGATCGCTCAGCGGCATCAGGTCCATCGACCGCGCCAACATGACGGTCACGGTGGGGGCCGGGACCCCGCTGTGGAGGCTGAACGAGCTGCTCCACGAGGAGGGCCTTGCCCTGCCGAACCTGGGCGACATCGCGTACCAGACGGTTGCGGGGGCCGTCTCCACGTCGACCCACGGCACGGGGGTCGGGCTGGGGGGCCTCGCCACCCAGGTGTGCGGCATGCGGCTGGTGGACGGGCGCGGCGATGTCGTGGTGGCCGACCGGACGTCCAACCGGGACGTTCTCGACGTGGCGCGTGTCGGCGTCGGCGCGCTGGGTGCCGTCACGGAGTACACGCTGTCTGTCGTGCCGAGCTTCGTCCTCGAGGCGCGGGAGACGCCAATGCGCCTCGACCGCGTCCTCGGCGGGCTCGACGAGCTGGTGCACGGGAACGACCACTTCGAGTTCTTCTGGGTGCCCCACACCGGCTGGGCCCTCACCAAGCGGAACAACCGCACTGACGCACCGCCGAAGCCGCTCCCGCGCGTCCGCGGTTGGCTGGAGACGACCTTCATGGAGAACATCGCGTTCGGGGCGGTGTGCAGGGCGGGGCGCATGGTCCCGTCGGCAATCCCGCGGCTCGCCAAGGCCCTTCCGTCATCGGGCGAACGGACGTACTCGGACTTCAGCCACCGTGTCTTCGCCAGCCCGCGGCTCGTCCGCTTCTACGAGATGGAGCAGGCGATGCCGAGTGCCGCTGCCGGTCCGGCGCTGTCGGAGATCAAGGCGATGGTCGAACGCAAGGGGTACATGCTGAACTTCCCGGTGGAGGTGCGGTTCACCGCCTCCGACGACATCCCGCTCTCCACGGCACACGGGAGGGTCTCGGCGTACATCGCCGTGCACGTCTACAAGGGGATGGAGCACGAGCCGTTCATGCGCGACGTGGAGGACATTTTGCGCGGGCATGATGCACGCCCGCACTGGGGAAAGATCCACTTCCGTGATGCCGACGAACTCTCGGGGTTGTACCCGAGATGGCAGGATTTCATCGACATGCGCGACAGGCTCGATCCTGACGGGACGTTCCGCAATGACTACACGCGGCGGGTCTTCGGGCGCTGACTAGCCCAGGCAGATGTCCTGGGGTCTGACCGGCACCCTGTCGATCGTCCTCCCGGTGGCGTTGCGGATGGCGTTCGCAATGGCGGGGGTGACGGAGATGCACGGAGGTTCGCCCACGCCCTTTGCGCCGAGGGGCGAGAGGGGCTCGGGCTGCTCGATGAGGCGCGCCTCGACGACGGGCGCGTCGAGTGCCGTCGGCAGGAGATAGTCGGTGAAGCTGGGGTTGCGGACCCTTCCCTCCGTGACGACGATCTCCTCCATGACTGCGAGCCCCAGACCCTGGGCGATGCCGCCCTCGATCTGTCCGAGGACGGAGAGTGGGTTGAGGGCCATGCCGACGTCCTGGGCGGTCGCAATCTGGACGACCTTGACCAGGCCGAGTTCCTCGTCCACATCCACCACTGCCCGGTGTGCCACGAAGGCGAACGCCACGTGGCAGTCACCCTGGCCGTTCTCGTCGAGGTCGAACGTCGTGCGGTGGTGGTGCTCGTAGGTCTCGTCAAGCCGCAGACCCCGCGACGCCTCGGAGACGGGCACACGGAGTGTCCCGGCAGCGTTCACGATGTCGGTGTCATCGACGGACAGACCCGAAGCATCGAGGCCATGGACCGCAGCCACGTGCTCCAGCAGTCGGTCGCGGACGAGGACGCATGCGCCCTTCACAGCGCCGCCGCTCATCCACGTCTGTCTGGAGGCCGATGTGGAGCCTGCGGAACCGACGCCTGTGTCGATGGTCTCGAGGATCACGTCGTCCACGCCGAGGACCGAGCGCGCAATCTGGGGGGCAAGGGTCACGAAACCCTGGCCGACCTCGCTTGTGGCGAACTTGAGCGTGGCGACCCCGTCCCGGAGCGTGCAGCGCGCGGTCGAGTAGTCGTCGAAGCCCTCGCTGTACATGATGTTCTTTATGCTCACGCCCCAGCCGATGCCGCGCTTGACATCGCGGCGGCGCGCTGTGAGGCCCGAACCCCCGGGGAGCTCGAGCTCGTGGGGCACGTCGGCGAGAGGCGGCGGCAGAGGGATGGCGTCCGTCTGGCGGATGCACTCCGCCACCGGCGCCACGCTGTCCATGACCTGACCCGTGATGAGCCTGTCCCCGGTCTCCATGGCGTTGACGAGACGAACGTCGACAGGTGACATGCCGAGCGCGGCAGCCAGCTTTTCCATCTGGCTCTCGTGGGCGTAGCAGGCCTGCACCACCCCGAAACCCCTCATCGCGCCGCAGGGAGGGTTGTTGGTGCGCACTGCGTGGCCCTCGACGACGGCGTTCGTGCAATTGTAGGGGCCCTGGGTGTGGGTGACCCCGTTGATCAGGACGGCGGACGACGTGGAGGCGTAGGCACCGCCATCGAAGACGAAACGGGCCTCGATGTTGACGATGCGGCCGTCGCGGGTCGCGTGGTGGCGCATCCACACCGTCGCAGGATGACGGTGAACGTGCCCGAAGAAACTCTCCTCGCGCCCGTACTGCATCTTCACGGGGCGCCCGGTCCGCAGGGCGAGCAGTGCGGTGTGGACCTGCAGGCTGATGTCCTCCCTCGCGCCGAAGGCGCCGCCGACACCGCCGAGCGTCAGTCTGACCTTCGCGGCGGGCAGCCCCAGGCACTTCGCCATCTGTTTCTGGTCCTCGTGGAGCCACTGTGTCGCGACGTAGACCTCGACGCCGCCACCGTCGTGGTCCGGGACGGCGAGCGCGGCCTCGGTCCCGAGGAATGCCTGGTCCTGCATGCCGATCACGTAGGTGCCTTCGACCGTGACGTCACCGCGTGCGGACGGGTCGCCGTGGACGATCCGCTGGGAGCGGAACACGTTGCCGTCGGGATGCACGGGGGGAACTGAGGGGTCGAGTGCCCTCTCGGGGTCGTGCAACGGGGCCATCACCTCGTACTGCACGACGATGGCAGCGAGTGCCCTCCGGCAGGTCTCGGGATGGTCGGCCGCGACAGCAGCGACCGGCTCTCCCATGTAGCGCACGAAGCCGTGGGCAAAGACGGGCTGGTCCTCGGAGATGAGCCCGTACGTGAGCTGTCCCGGCACGTCCTCTGCCGTGAGGACCGCTGACACGCCGGGGACCAGAAGTGCGACCGATGTGTCAATCGAGACGATGCGGGCGTACGGGTGCGGCGAACGGAGTGTGGCGCCCCAGAGCATCCCCTCGGCCCACATGTCGGAGGAGAAGGCGAACTCCCCACGAACCTTTGCCGCGCCGTCCGGGCGGAGCGCGCTCTCGCCGAGAACGTCGCGGCGTGTCCTGGTGGTGCTCATCGGGCTGCCCCCTTGCGGACTTCCACCACTGCTTCCACGGCCGCGAAGATCCTCCCGTACCCGGTGCACCGACAGATGTTGCCCGAGAGCGCCTCCTTGACGTCCATCTCCGAGGGGTCCGGATTGGACTCGAGGAGCTTGTGCACCGCCACGACAAGGCCGGGCGTGCAGAACCCGCACTGGACCGCTCCCTCCTCGATGAAGGCCTGCTGGACGTCGGTCAACGACCCGTCAGGGTTGAGGCCCTCCACAGTCGCAATCTCCCGGCCGGTGGCGGCTGCGGCGAGAACGAGGCAACTGCAGACAGCGCTCCCGTCCATGATGACGGTGCAGCTCCCGCATTCACCCTGCTCGCAGGCGCCCTTGGCGCCCGGCATGCCGAGGCGCTCGCGGAGTACGTACAGCAGGCTCTCGCCGACCCAGGCGTCCTTCACCTCGCGGGTCTGCCCGTTGATGGTGAGTGTGTAGATCTCGTTCGTGCTCATGCGCCTGTGCTCCTCTCGAGAAGTCTCGTGCTGATGACACTTACGGCGTGGCGCCGGTAGGCGGCCGTTGAGCGATGGTCGTCGATGGGTCGGGCCTCAGCGGCGACCCTGGTGCCGAACTCCCGTGCGACCGCCCCGTCGACTCTGGTCACGCCGGTCAGAAACTCTTCGGCCGCCGTGGCTCGGATGATCACAGGGCCCACGGACCCGAGTGCGATACTGATCCGCCCCGCGCGCACGGCAAGGCACGCAGACGCGATGGAGATGACCATTGCGTTCCGGACGCCGACCTTGGCGTACCCCTGGAACTCGTCGGCCACCGGCACGGTCACGCCGGTGATGATCTCCCCGGGACGCCTGTCGTTCCGTTTCGGGCCCGTCATGAAATCAGCGAACGGCACGACGCGTTCACCCGTGGCGGACGCC
Source organism: Actinomycetota bacterium (assembly GCA_046091825.1). Classification (GTDB taxonomy): domain Bacteria; phylum Actinomycetota; class Acidimicrobiia; order Acidimicrobiales; family Ilumatobacteraceae; genus UBA2093. Next base: position 9,266 of record JBJTCK010000013.1, read on the forward strand.
AGGTGGACCGTGGCATCGAGTGCCGCGAGCACAGGCAGCCCGTCGCCGGCGGGGGAGCAGGTGCCGAGGTTTCCCCCGAGTGTCCCTGCTGCCCTGATCTGCGGGGAACCGACGGTGCGGGCGGCCTCGGCCAGAGCCGGCACGAGGCCCGCAAGCTCACCCTTCTCCATGTCCGCGTACACGACAGCTGACCCGATGAAGACTGACCCGGCCGAACGGTCGTGCGCCCAGTGCCTCAGTTCCTCGACACGCGACAGAGAGATGACGTCAGTGGGCTTCCTGTGGTTGAAGTTGACTTCGACCATGAAGTCGGTCCCTCCGGTCAGCAGTTGTGCCTCCGGGTGTGCCGAGGCCATCTCGGCCGCGTCCCGGAGGGACCTGGGTGTCATCAGCGCGAGACTACTCTCACAGTCTCGAATGGAGGGTCGCGGCGGCCTCGGCCGCCTTGCGGCGTATCTCGTCAATGTCGAACAGGAGCGGACGACCGTCCCGGACCAGTTCCGTGCCGTCCACCGAGACGTTCACGGCCCGCACGCCCGGCGTGAATGTCGCGTGCCACGGGCTGTCGACGTGGTCGTAGTCCCACTCGACCACGTCGTTGCGGACCTCGGGGAAGAGAGACTCGCCGTTGGCCAGCCAGCCGTACGCAGTCTCCGGGGTGGCTGTGACGTCGTGCTCGCGCATCCTGGCGTATGCGACCCTCGCCTCCTCGTTCATGTCCGCGCCGATGCCGTCGGTGCCGAGCACCACGGTATTGGTCCGTCCGGCCGGCGCCGCGTACCCGACCGCGTTGTTCATGTTCGACCTCGGGTTGTAGGCGATCGTCCCCCGTAGCGGCCTGTCCAGGTGGACGCAGTGGACCAGCAGCCAGTCGTCGGTCGCCAAGTGCTCGAGACGGGCACCTGCCCCGGCATCCTCCCTGCCCTCGGCGACATGGATATGCACACCGGTGCCGAGATCGCGCGCGAGCGATGCGGCCGCCTCCAATGTCTCGTCCCCGCACGTGAAGGCCGCGTGCACACCCACCATGCCCCGCCCGCCCGAGCGGAGGAAGCGTTCGTTCTCCTGCAGGCCGCGCCTGGCTGCGTCGGTCATCCTGGTTGACGCCCCCACGGACGGTGTGAGGACGTCCCCGTCCCATCTGTCCGTCACGCCGTAGCACAGGTTGGTCCTCACGCCGACTGCGGAGCACGCATCACTGATGACGTCGAGGGATCCCTCGATCGCACTGGGCGACTCGTGGTGGTCGATGATTGCTGTCGTGCCGCGCATCAGGGCCTCTGCTGCACCGAGCATCGCGGACCACCTGATGATCTCCAGGTCGAGGGCGGCATCCAGCCTCCACCACACCTGGTCGAGTATCTCCATGAATCCTGTCGGTGTCCGTGGGGGAGCCGGCATCCCGCGCGCGAGCGTGGAGTAGAGGTGGTGGTGGGCGCACACGAGCCCGTGAGTGGTCGCGCCCATGTCAGTCGAGGATGACGCCTCGTTGGTCCGTGATGGGGCCGTAGACCTCCGGACGGCGGTAACGGTCGAAATCGAAGAGGGTCTCCTTGTAGCGCCTGCACCAGTCAAGGTCGCACCGCGCCGTGATGAGCTCGTCGTCGGTGGAGAGAGTCTGGGCGACGATCTGTCCGGAGGGAGCGACAATCATGCTCTGGCCCAGGCTGTCCACGCCCTCCTCCACGCCTGCCTTTGCGACACCGACCACCCACGTGCCGTTCTGATAGGCGCCGGACTGCATGACGAGCGCGTTGTGGAATCCCTGCAGGATGTCCTGGCTGGGGTCCGGGACGTAGTGGATCGGCGTGTTGTACCCGCAGAGGATCATCTCCACGCCTTTCAGTCCCATGACCCTGTACGTCTCCGGCCAGCGGCGGTCGTTGCAGATCATCATGCCCATGCGGCCGCCGAACGCCTGCCACACGCCGAAGCCCTCCATGGAGGGCTCGAAGTAGTAGCGCTCGGCGTGCTGGAAGGGCCGGTCGGGCTCGTGGTGCTCGTGGCCGGGGATGTGCACCTTCCGGTACTTGGCGACAGTTGAGCCGTCCTTGGCGACGAGGATCTGCGTGTTGAACCGCCTGCCGTCCGGTGTCAGCTCGGCGTACCCCAGGCAGAAGCCAACGGACAACTTTCGTGCCTCTTGGAAGAGGGGGACAGTGGTTGCAGAGGGCATCTCGGTCTCGTACCAGTGGTCTGCCTGGCTGATGTCGTCCACGAACCAACGGGGGAAGAAGGTCGTGAGAGCGAGCTCCGGGAAGACGACCAGGTCACACCCCGCTGCTGCTCCGTGGCGGAGCAGTTCCAGCAGACGCAACACAACTGAGTCACGGTCATCGGACTTCTGGATGGGCCCGAGCTGGGCAGCCCCGACCGTGACGAACCTGCTCATCAGCCCTCCTCCGTGGCCAGTGACAGCATCACCTGGAGGAGCACGTCGCAACCGGCCACGAGGTCGGCTGTGTCGGTGTGCTCTGCCGGGTTGTGGCTGATTCCCTTGTGGCTGGGCACGAAGATCATGCCCGTGGGGCAGACCCTCGCCAGCATCTGTGCATCATGTCCGGCCCCGCTCGGGAGCCGCATGCAGGACAGACCGTGGCTGCCCGCCACGCTCTCCACGAGCGAGATGATCTTCCCGGCGAACTCCACGGGCTCGAAGCGGGCGAGCGGGCGCGAAGTGATCGTCACGCCCTCCTCTTGCGCGAGGGACTCGAGCCGGGCGGCAATCTCGGTCTCCGCCCGCCTCAGCAGGTCCTCGTCGGTGTTGCGGACGTCGAGCGTGAGCACGGCCCGTGCCGGGACCACGTTGACCAGGTTGGGGTGGAGGTCGATCTTGCCCACGGTGCAGACCTGGTTGCCGCCGAACCTGGCGGCGAGCTCGCGGAGGAACACCGCGATGGCGGATGCGACAAATGCAGGGTCGTGGCGCATCGACATCGGGGTCGTGCCCGCATGGTTGGACTGTCCCTCGATGGTGACCTCCTGCCAGCTGATCCCCTGGACGCCGGTCACTGCCCCAATTGCCTTGTGCTCCATCTCAAGAACGGGACCCTGCTCGATGTGGAGCTCCACGAATGCATGCGGAGCCGGTGCCGGGCAGGGAGTTGGTCCGGCGTACCCGATTCTCAGGAGCTCGTCACCAACCCTGGCGCCGTCGATGCCGACAGTCCCCAGGACTTCCTCGACTCCGATTCCCCCGACGTACGCAAGTGAGCCCATCAGGTCCGGCGCGAACCGGGCCCCCTCTTCGTTCGTGAAGAATGCGACGGCCAACGGCCGTGGGGGAACCCACCCGCTCTCCTGGACGGTCTGGATGACCTCGAGTCCGGCGAGGACACCGAGGTTCCCGTCGAACTTGCCTCCCGTGCGCACCGTGTCGATGTGGGACCCCGTCATCACGGCCGGGCCGGTGCCGGTGTTCCACGTCCCGATGACGTTCCCGACAGCATCGACCGTGACATCGAGGCCCAGGTCGCGCATCCACGATGTCACAAGATCACGGCCGTCCCTGTCCGCGTCGGTGAGCGCGAGCCTGGCGCAGCCTCCTCCGTCGATGGCGCCGATCTCTGCGAGGCTCGTGAGGCGGTCCATCAGACGGGCCCCGTTGACCCTCAGGTCTGTGGGATGAGTCGTCGTGGTCACGGGCAAAGTGTACGAAACGTAAAGGTGAAGTCCTTGTCTTTCCAGGTTCCGCGTCTCGCCATCCGCAGCCGTGCCTGGCCGGGTGGCATAGGGTTGGCCTGATCCAGATGATTGACAGAAGCGTCCTGGCCAGCCGCCACAGCGAGGAACTCGGGCTGTTTGCCTCACGCCACCCTGCGTCCGCCGAGCTTGCCCGGCAGGCCGGGGAGAATCTGCTGTCTGGTGTGCCCATGCCGTGGATGACGCGGTGGCCCGGCACCCACCCTGTGTTCTTCTCCGAGGCCCACGGCGGCCGGTTCAGGGATGTCGACGGCCTGGAGTACGTGGATTTCTGCCTGGGTGACACCGGGGCCATGACCGGTCACGGTCTCAGCCAGGTGGCGGAGGCTCTTCACCGCAGGGT
>JBJTCK010000014.1:0-4233 GCA_046091825.1 Actinomycetota bacterium
TCGCACCACTCCCACCAGTGGACCGGGTTGTCGCGGTGCTGCCGCAGGTACGGCGACGAGGCCGCACCGAGCCGGTTCATGCGCCCATCGCGTGGTAGCCGCCGTCGACGTGGATGATCTCGCCGGTGGTGGCGGGGAACCAGTCAGACAGAAGGGCGACGGTGGTGCGCGCCACGGGGGAGGAGTCGTTGACGTCCCATCCGAGCGGGGCCCTGTCGTCCCAGACATCCTCGAACTTCTTGAAGCCGGGGATCGACTTTGCCGCCATCGTGCGGATCGGGCCCGCGGCCACCAGGTTGCAGCGGATGCCCCGCGGGCCGAGTTCCTTCGCCAGGTAGCGGTTGGTGGACTCGAGCGCAGCCTTCGCCACGCCCATCCAGTTGTAGGCGGGCCAGGCGACCGAGTTGTCGAAGTCCATCCCGACGATGGTGGAGCCCTGCCCCATGAGCGGCAGGAACGCCTCGGCGAGGGTCTTCAGCGAGTAAGCGGATATCTGCATGGCCACGGACACGTCAGTCCACTGCGGGGCCATGAAATCGTCGCCGAGGCAGACCTCCGGCGCATACCCGATGGAGTGCACCACGCCGTCCACGCGGCCGAGGCTCGCGCGCACGGACTCGCGCACCGACTCGACGTGCTCGGCAACAGTGACGTCGAACTCGAAGACCTCAGCGGGTGTGTCCAGCTTCTTCGCGGTGCGCTGCGTGAGGGACAGGGCCCGTCCGGCGCCCGTGAGGACGATCTCGGCTCCCTCGCGCTGGGCCAGCCTGGCCACGCCGAACGCGAGTGAGGCGTCAGTCAGCACGCCGGTGACAACGATTTTCTTGCCGTCGAGAAGTCCCATGCTCTCGACCGTAGTTCGGGGGGGCCCCGTGTGTAAGGCTCTCGCACATGCGGATTGGGATACTCGGTGGCACCGGACCCGCCGGCAGCGCACTCGGGGCGCGGCTGGCGTCGGTCGGTTATGAGGTGGTCATCGGGTCGCGCTCCCGGTACCGCGCGATGGAGGCCGTCGACGGCCTCCGGTCGGCCTGGCCGGACCTCAACCTGTCCGTCACGGCGGGCGACAACGTGGAGGCGGCCTCGTGCGACGTCGTCGTGCTTGCCACGCCGTGGGACTCCGCCGCGACGACGGCCCAGGACAACATCGAGCACCTGCGCGGCAAGGTCGTCATCAGCATGGCGAACGCGCTCGTGCGTGTCGGCGGCGAGTTCCAGCCGTTGCTGCCGCCGCGCGGCAGCGTGGCGGCACACGTCCAGGCGGCCGTGCCCGAGTGCCGCGTGGTGGCGGCGTTCCATCATCTCCCCGCGAAGGAGCTCGGGCATCTGGGCGACCCGATCGACAGCGACGTCCTCATCTGCTCCGACGACGCAGATGCCACCCGCACCGCGATGGACATCGTGGCGCACATCCCCGGGTGCCGGCCACTCGACGCCGGCGAGCTCTCCAACGCCACCGCCATTGAGGCGTTCACCGCGGTCCTCCTCCAGCTGAACGTCCGCTACAAGACCCGCGTCGCCCCGAAGCTCACCGGGATCAAGAAGGACCCCCGGGCTTAGACGATGGCGATGCGCCTCTACGACACCGCTCGGAGGGCAATCGTGCCCTTCGAGCCCGGCCCGATCGTCACCATTTACACATGCGGCATCACGCCGTACGACTCGACCCACCTGGGGCACGCGTCCACCTTCGTCTTCTACGACGTGCTGCAGCGGCGGCTCGTTGACCTGGGGCACGAGGTCCGGTGCGTCAGGAACGTGACCGACGTGGATGACCCGCTCTTCGCGAAGGCGCGCGAACTTGGTGTGCACTACCTGGACCTCGCGGCGGGGGAGGAGGCGCGCTTCAACCGGGACATGGAGGCGCTCGAGGCACTGCCGGTGTTCAGCACGCCCAGGGCGTCGTCGGCGATCTCGGACATACGCGGGTTCATCGGGATGGTCCTCGACCACGGGTATGCGTACGTGGTCGACGGGTCCGTGTATTTCGACGTGTCGAAATCGCCCGCCTTCGGGGAGGTATCCCACTACTCTCAAGAGCAGATGGTCGAGTTCGCCCGCGAGCGCGGCGGCAACCCCGAGGACCCGAACAAGCGGAACCCGCTCGACTTCGTGCTGTGGCACCCGTCGGCGGAAGACGAACCGTCGTGGGACGCGATGTGGGGTGCGGGCCGGCCCGGCTGGCACATCGAGTGCTCGGCACTCGCCCTGCGCGAGCTCGGCACCACCATCGACCTCCACGGCGGGGGGACCGATCTCATCTTCCCCCACCACGAGTGCGAACGGGCGCAGTCAGAGGCCGCGACGGGCGAGCCGTTCGTGCGCCACTGGATGCACGTGGCGATGGTCCACATGGACGGCCAGAAGATGTCAAAGAGCCTCGGCAACCTCGTCTTCGTGGACAAGCTGCGCACCATGTTCGACGCGCGTGCGATCCGTCTCGGGATCATCGAGCACCACTACCGCAACGAGTGGGAGTGGGACGACTCGCTGATGCCGCGCAACCAGGCCCGGCTCGAGAACTGGCTCACGTCCGCGGGTGGTGGGCCAGGCAGCACTGCCGGCCAGGGCGAGAAAGTCCTTGAGGCCGTCAGGGACCTCCTCGACAATGATCTCGACACGCCGGGGGCGCTCGCGGTCATCGACAGGGCCGCAGCCGACGGGGCAGATGTCACGGCCGCGGCGGCCCTCCTCGGTGTCGACCTGGGCCGTCCTGTTTCCGTGGGGTGAACAGCGCGTCAGGCGTTTGACGATTTGTGCAAGTGGGTCACACCAGGGTGAATCATCGCGAAATGGCACCTATTCTGAGCCGATGGCCGAGGAGAAAGAGGCATCTCGCGCCCCGCGCCGAGGCAATGCGTACTCGGGGGCAGGGGCATCCCAGCAGCGGCTCCGTCGCGTCCTCGCACCGGTCTCGCGCAGGCTGTGGAAGCTGACCATCGAGGGCGCGGAGAACATCCCTGCCGAGGGCCCGGCGATCATCTGCCCGAACCACATCAGTTTCTTCGACTCCGTCTTCGTCATGACGTTCGTGGGGCGGAACATCAGTTTCGTCGGCAAGGCCGAGTACATGGACTCATGGAAGACGAAGCACCTCTTCCCGGCGCTCGGCATGATCCCGATCGACAGGGCAGGCGGCGGAAAGAGCGACGCGGCGCTTGATGCGGCGGAGCAGGTGCTGCGCCGCGGCGAGCTGTTCGGCATCTACCCGGAGGGCACGCGCAGCCGTGACGGGATGCTCTACAAGGGCCACACCGGCGCCGCCCGTCTCGCGATGAAGGTCGGTTGCCCGATCATCCCCGTCGGCATCGTCGGCACCCGCGAGATCCAGCCCCCCGACACGTTCATGCCGAAGCTCGGCCTGGAGTGCACGCTGCGGTTCGGGCGCCCGGTGACCGTCGACCGTTACAGGGACCGCGAGGACGACCACATGGTCTGGCGCGAGATGACCGACGAGGTCATGTTCGAGATCCGTGACCTCACCGGCCAGGAGTACCGCAATGTGTACGCGTCGAAGCGGCCCGAGACGCTGAACGCAGGCACGGCCGTGGTGTCCCCCTCCGCCGCAAATCCCACGGAGTTGCAGACCTCCAATCCGTAGAATGGCCCTCCCATGGCCGACATCACTGTTCTCCTGCCCGACGGTTCGCGCCGCGAGGTCCCACAGGGTTCGTCGTTGCGGGATGTGGCCGCCGGCATCGGCTCGCGGCTCGCGAAGGCGGCGCTTGCGGGTGTCGTGAACGGCGCAGAGGTGGACCTCGGCGTGCCCGTCGCCGAGGGTGACTCCGTCTCCATCATCACGGCAGATTCCGATGCTGGCCGGCACGTCCTGCGCCACTCCACGGCGCACGTTCTCGCTCAGGCTGTGGTGCAGTTGTTCCCGGGCGCCCAGTTCTCCATCGGCCCCGCCATCGAGGACGGCTTCTACTACGACTTCGAGCTGCCCGGCGGGCGCACCTTCTCCGAGGACGACCTCGCGGCGATCGAGACGCGGATGCGCGAGATCATGAAGGCCGACCAGCCGTTCGTGCGCGCGGAGGTGCTCGCGGCGGACGCACTCGTCCTCTTTGCCGCGCAGACGTACAAGTGCGAAATCATCCAGCGGGTTGCCTCGGGTGCGGCGGATGATGGTGATGCAGGCGAGGTCGGTGCCGCCGCCATGGAGGTCGATGGTGGTGCCGAGTTCGCGCAGGGCGAGGGCGCTGCACTCGATGTGCCAGCCCGGCCGTCCCG
>JBJTCK010000015.1:0-4277 GCA_046091825.1 Actinomycetota bacterium
ATTTTTTTGGGCATCGACGTGCGACACCGCACCCCATCGAATCATGTGTCTTTGGGAATGATTTAGGACTAATCGGACCGACGGGAACCGTCCCCGACGAACCGGACCGAATCGGGTCCGAACGGCCCTCGGTGCCCTTCCGGTGCCCTCTCTGACCGCGTTCCCCGTGCCCCCAATGGTTTCCCGTGGGGTGGGCAGGGTTCGAGTCCCACCTCGGGCACCCAGGTGGTTCATACACTCATTCCGATGGGTCAACGACTGCTCCACAGACGACTCACGCAGGTGTCCGCGCGCATGCGCGAGGTGCAGGAGGAACTGCGGGTGGTCGAGGACCAGCTGGCACACCTCGTCGACGATGCCGACGACAAATCCCTGCGCGCCATGGTGGCCGAGACTCCACACGCCCAGTTCGAGCACCACGAGGCCCGCAAGCACGCTGATGCGATGGGCAAGCACCGTGACGACCTGCGGATCACGCTCGCGGAGCTTGGGATGAAACTCGACGACCTGCTCGACCGACTGAAGGAGAACGCACAATGACCGTGAGAGTCGTCATTGCCGAGGACGAGGCGATCATCCGTCTCGACCTCAAGGAGACACTGGAGGAAGAGGGCTACGTCGTCGTCGGCGAGACCGGCCGGGGTGACAAGGCGGTTGAGCTCGTGCGGGAGCACCGCCCGGACCTCGCGATCCTCGACATCAAGATGCCGGGGATGGACGGCCTCGAGGCCGCGCGTCACATCACGAAGGACCGCATTTGCGGCGTCCTCGTCCTCACCGCTTTCAGCCAGCGGGAGATCATCGAGGAGGCGCGCGACGCCGGTGCCCTCGCGTACCTCGTGAAGCCGTTCCAGAAGAGCGACCTCATCCCCGCCATCGAGGTGGCCCTCGGGCGGTTCCGTGAGCTCCAGGCGCTGAACGGGGAGGTGGAGGTGCTCGGCGAGCAGCTCGAGGCGCGCAAGGCGATCGACAGGGCCAAGGGGATCCTCATCGACACCCACGGGATGTCCGAATCCGATGCGTACGGATTCATCCAGCGCGGGGCCATGAACCACCGCACGACCATGAGGGCAGTCGCCGAGATGGTCGTCTCCGGCGCTCTGCGCCCCGAGTAGCGCCGGGTCCCGCTGTGTTGGTTATGGCGCTCGACGGGAACTCCCTGGCATACCGGGCCTTCTTCGCACTGCCCGAGGACATGTCGAACGCGAGCGGACAGACGACCAATGCGGTGTACGGCTTCGCGACAATGCTCCTCAACTTGGTGAAGGAGCACAAGCCGGACGGCGTGGTGGTGGTGTTCGACCGCCCGGAACCGACCTTCCGCCACCAGGCAATCCCTGAGTACAAGGCCCAGCGGGAGAAGGCACCCGAGACCCTGCGGGAGCAGCTCGGCGTCATCCGCGAGCTGCTCGACACTCTCGGCATCACGTGGCTGGAGCTGGCCGGCTTCGAGGGTGACGACATCATCGCCACGATGGCGGAGCGTGCCGAGGCCGAGGGGCGCGACATCCTCATCGTCACCGGTGACAGGGACAGCTACCAGCTCGTGCGCGACCCGCACGTGCGAGTCCTCTACAACAAGCGCGGTGTGAGCGACTACGCGATCTACGACGAGGAGGGGATTCTCGAGCGCACGGGCGTGACGCCGGCCGGGTACGCGGACTATGCGGCGCTTCGCGGGGATCCCAGTGACAACCTGGACGGGGTGCCGGGCGTGGGGGAGAAGACGGCCGCGAAACTGATCACCCAGTACGGCGACCTTGCCGGGGTTCTCGCCCATGTGGACGAGCAGACCCCGAAGCTGAAGGCGAACCTCCAGGAGCACGGAGAGCGTGTCACCAGGAACGCGCGGATGATGGTCCTGCGCCGCGACGTCCCCGTGGAGGTCGACCTCGGCGCTCTCGCGCCGGCACCCGACCTGGCCGCCGCCCGTCGCCTCTTCGAGTTCCTCGAGTTCAAGACGATGGGCAAGCGCCTGCAGGACCTGGTGGCGGACCGGGGCTGGTCCACGCGAGACGATGGCGGAACGTCCCGGCCGGAGACCACTGCAGATGTGGTGGCCGTCGCCCCTGCAGTGGTGGAGACGCCGACCGCCAATGCACTCGCGGGACTGGTGGCGGGACAGCAGGAACTTGTGGTGGCGGCGCGCTGGACGGGTGACCCAGGGAGGTCGGCACTCGCCGGCCTGGCGGTCGTGCTGGATGCGCCGTCGGGCCGTGTCGCATGGGCGGGCGCTGACGTCGCCACCGACCGCGGTGTGCTCGATGCACTGTGTGCGCACGCGAACGTTGTGATGCACGACGCGAAGCCCGTGATGAGGACCCTGCTGTCTCTTGGTGCGGACCTGCGGGGACTCGTCATGGACACCCAGATCGCCGCCTACCTGGTTGATCCCGCGCGCTCGTCCTATTCCATCGCCTCTGTGGGTCTCGATCTCCTCGGTGCCGAGCCGTCATCGAGCACGGAATCCTCCGGGCAGTTCGACTTCGGGGGAGTCGAGGAGTCCTCGTTGTCTGCATCCTGTGCGGAGGAGGCGCTCTTCACCGCGGCCCTGGCACCGTTGCTCCGCGAGCGACTGGCCGGTATCAACAACGAGTCGCTCTACGCGGACGTGGAGAACCCGTTGGTGCGTGTGCTGGCGAGGATGGAGCACCTGGGCATCGCCGTGGATGTCGCGGCCCTCGGCGGGATCAAGGACAGGCTCACAGCGGAGTCAGTGTCCCTGACCGAGACGATCTACGAAGTCGCCGGCCGGCAGTTCAACGTGAACTCCACCAACCAGCTGCGCGAGATCCTGTACGAGGAGCACGGACTGACGCCCGGCAAGAAGGCCAAGACCGGCTACAGCACCGACGCCGCGACGCTGGAGAAGCTCCACGACGAGTGGCCCGAGTTCATCGGGCCCCTGCTCCGGTACCGCGAGGTCGAGAAGCTCCGTTCCACGTACGGCGAGGGACTGATGGCAGAGGTCGATCCTTCCGACTCGCGCATCCATGCGACGTTCAACCAGACCGTCGCCAGGACCGGACGGCTCAGCAGCGACCGGCCGAACCTCCACAACATCCCGGTCCGCACAGACGAGGGTCGCGTGTTCCGCACCGCCTTCGTGGCCAGGCCTGGCTGCGAGCTCATGGTGGCGGACTACAACCAGATCGAGTTGCGGTGCATCGCCCACCTCGCCTCGGACCCCGGGCTCGTGGCGGCGTTCACAGCGGGTGAGGACATACACCGTGCGACAGCCGCACGGGTGTTCGGAGTGGACCCCGCGGCGGTCACGCACGACCAGAGGGCGAAGGCCAAGATGGTCTCCTACGGTCTCGCGTACGGGATGGAGGCCTACGGACTGTCGCAGCGTCTTGCGATCCCCGTCAACGAGGCAACAGGCATCCTCGATGCCTACTTTGCCGCGTTCCGTCGGGTGAAGCAGTACATGGACGACGCGGTGCAGGAGGCTCGCCGCCACCAGTACACGGAGACCCTCTTCGGCCGGCGGCGCCCGATCCCGGAGTTGCTGAGCGACAACTTCCGTGTCCGCCAGGCAGGCGAGCGGCAGGCGATGAACGCGGCCATACAGGGCCTGGCCGCCGACATCTTCAAGATCGCCCTCGTGCGCATCGACGACCGCCTGGAGAGGGCCGGGCTGGAGGCGCGCCTCGTCCTGCAGGTGCATGACGAGGTTATCGTGGAATCACCGGCCGGGGAGCACGCTGCTGTCGAGGAACTCGTGCTCGACGCCATGAAGCACGCTGCCGACCTCGACGTCCCGCTCGAGGTGAACTCGGCGTGGGGCCCCACGTGGGCAGAGGCAAAGGCATGACCGACCCTGCGGCAGGGTCGCACTGGTTCGAGCCGATTGCGGAGCACCTGGGCGGTGCGTACCTGCGCTACTCGTTCACCAAGGGCACCGTGCAGGAGGTCGATGCGATCATCGGAATCCTCGGTCTCGTCCCTGGCATGCGCATCCTTGACGTCGGGTGCGGTCCCGGGCGGCACTCGCACGAACTCGCCCGCCGCGGGTTCACCGTGCACGGGGTCGACATCAGTTCCAGGTTCATCGACCTGGCGCGTGCGGGGGCGCCGCCCCATGCGACGTTCGAGCGGATGGACGCGAGGCAGATGCCCTTCGACGGCGAGTTCGACGCAGTGGTCTGCCTCTGCCAGGGCGCCTTCGGCCTGATGACCGCGGGCGGGGAGGACGAGACGGTGCTGGCCGGCATCGCACGGAGAAGTAGGCACTGAACGCGGAGAGGGCAAGCCTTCCGCCAGGCCTGAGGGCC
>JBJTCK010000016.1:0-42991 GCA_046091825.1 Actinomycetota bacterium
TCTATGGCTACGCACGACAGGACCGCAAGGCCGAAGGGCGCGAGCCCATCACCGCCCGTCTCGTTGCCGATCTCTTCAAGACAGCGGGCGCGAAGCGCATGGTGTCCATCGACCTGCACTCCGGACAGATCCAGGGCTTCTTCGACGGACCGGTCGACCATCTCACGGCAATGCCCGTCATCGAGGGCTACATCCGTCAGCACGCACACGAACCGGTGATCGAGTCGCCCGACGCCGGTCGCAACAAGGTTGCCGAACGCATGGCGCAGCACCTCAACGACAAGGGCGCCGACCTTGCGTTCATCTACAAACGCCGGCCGAAGGGCAAGACCAACGTGGTCGAGGCCAAGGAGATCATCGGTGAGGTCGAGGGACGCCTGTGCATCCTCACCGACGACATGATCGACACCGGCGGCACCATCGTGTCCGCCGCGGAGCTGCTGCTGGAGCGCGGTGCGAAGGAGGTCTGGGCCATGGCCACGCACGGCGTCCTCTCCGGGCCGGCCGTGGACCGCCTGCAGAACTCCCCGATCGACAGGGTGGTCCTGACCAACACCCTGCCCCTGCCCGAGAACAAGAAGTTCCCCAAGGTGGAGGTGCTCTCGGTCGCCAAGATCATCGCCGATGCCCTGGCGGCAGTCTTCGACGAGACCAGCGTCTCGGAACTCTTCGACGGCGAAAACCAGTCCTGAGGGGCCTCCGGGGTGGCCTTCCGGGCCCCGCACGTGGCCCGCACCGTGCCGCGCAGCGGTGGAATCGGGCCCGGACCGACCGTAGACTCGTTAGCCGTGTCCAATACAGCAACTCTCTCCGCAGTAGCTGGCCGCGCCACCGGCAGCGCCAACTCCCGTCGTCTCCGCGCCCAGGACCGCATCCCGGGCGTCCTCTACGGCCACGGCATGGCCCCGGTGTCGCTGTCAGTCGCGCGTCGCGACCTGCGCGTCGCCCTCTCCGGCCCGGCCGGCACCAACACCGTGCTCGCACTGAATGTGGACGGCAGCACCTTCAACGCCGTCATCAAGGACATGCAGCGCCACCCGGTGCGCCGCACCGTCAGCCACGTGGACTTCATCCAGGTCAACCTGAACGAGGAGATCACCGTCAACGTGCCGGTGCACCTCACGGGCAACGCCAAGGCAGTCCTCGCCGCGGGCGGCCTGGTGGACCCCGCTGTCGACACCATCGAGGTGCGCACAACCCCCACAAACATCCCGAACGAGGTCCTCATCGACATCTCCGGGATGTCCACGGATTCCGTCATCCGTCTCGGCGACATCAAGCTTCCCGCCGGCGTCACCGCCACCGGTGATGCCGACATGCCGGTCGTGACCGTGCTCATGTCGCGTGCGTCGGTCGAGTCCGCCGCAGGAGCCGAGGCCGCACCCGCGGACGGCGGAGCCACTCCCCCCGCACAGTGACCCGTCGCGGCCGCCCGGCCGCCGCACCGCGCCCCGCACACGACCGCTCCGTAAGGTTCTCCCATGCTGCGCCGACAGAACTCCCCCGCTGACGCCTCGCGCTTCGTCGTGGTGGGGCTCGGCAACCCGGGCAAGCAGTACGCCAGCACGCTGCACAACGTGGGCCAGCTCGCCGTGGAGCTGCTCGCCTCGCGCACCTCGTCCAGGCTGAAGGCCGGCAAGGACCGTGCGCTCGTCGCCGAGACGCGCGTGTCAGGCGCGCCCACGGTGCTCGCCGTACCCGTCACCTACATGAACGAGTCCGGCGCCGCGGTGTCGGCACTCGTGCGGCGCTTCCGCCTGGACGACATGTCGCACCTCGTCATCGTGCACGACGAGCTGGACCTGGAGCCCGGCTCCGTGCGCATCAAGGTTGGAGGCGGGCTGGCCGGCCACAACGGGCTGCGCAGCATCAACCAGCACCTGAAGACCGCGGAGTTCGTGCGCGTGCGCATCGGCGTGGGCAAGCCGCACTCGAAGGAGCAGGGCGCCGACCACGTGCTGTCACCCATGTCGTCAGCGGCACGCAAGGCCATGGACGTGAACATCGCGGTCGCGGCCGACGCGGTGGAGGCCGTCATCGCGCACGGCGCGCTCGCGGCGATGACAGAGTTCAACGGCAGGTGACCGTGCCCCACGCACTCGCGGAACTTGCCGCGCTCGCCCGCACGGAACCCGGCCTTCAGGAGGTCCTCGGGCGCAATGACGCCGTGCTCGCCGTGCCCGAGACGGCCCGGCCGGTGATCCTGGCCGCGCTCACGCACGCGACCACGAGGTCGCCGCTCGTGGTCGCGGTTCCCACGGGGACGATGGCCCAGCAGGTCGCGGAGGATCTGGGCGCGTTCCTCGACCCGGCGGACGTGGCGGTGTTCCCCGCGTGGGAGACGTTGCCTTTCGAGCGCGTGAGCCCGGCCGTGCACACCATGGGCGACCGGATGCGCGTGCTGTGGCGCCTGCGGACGGAGGGCGAGCAGCCGCGCGTCGTCGTGGCAGGGACCCGCGCGCTCCTGCAGAAGCTCGCACCGGGTGCGGAGTCCGTTGACCCGCTGACGGTGGGCAAGGGCGGGCGCATCGACCCCGACCTGTTCTGTGCGGAGCTCGTGCGGTTCGGGTACCGGCGGGAGAACACGGTGGAGCACCGCGGAGAGTTCGCCCGGCGCGGCGCGATCATCGACGTGTTCCCTTGCACCGACGACGAGCCTGTCCGCATCGACCTGTGGGGCGATGACGTGGACAGGCTCACGCGGTTCGCGGTGGCAGAACAGCGCAGCACCAGCGACATCGAGACCGTGCGCATCTTCCCGGCGCGCGAGCTCGTCTACGACGGCGCGATGCAGGAGAGGGCACGGGGCCTGGTGTCCACGGAACCGTGGGGCCGCGAGCACTGGGAGCGCCTCGCCGAGGGGCAGGTCTTCGACGGCATGGAGAGCTGGATGCCGTGGCTCTCCGCAGAGGACAGGCTGCTCACCGACCTCGTCGGCCCGGACGCCCTCGTGGTGCTCGTCGAGCCGCGCCGCATGGCGGACCGTGCGCGCGACCTGCTCGCCGAGGAGGATGACCTCGCCCGCGCGCTCGCATCGTCGTGGGCCCGCGATGCTGACGTCGCGTTCCCGCGCCTCCACGTGGCGCCGGAGCGGCTGCTGGCCGGCGGGCTGCGCGCCCCCGCGCTGAGCATCATCTCGGCGCCCGATGCACCCGGTGCCAGCCTGGTGCAGGCGTCGGGCTGGGGCCCCGTGATTCATGACCCCGCGCCCGTGATGCGCCGGCTCGGCGAGATGATCTCCGACAAGTGGTGCGTCATCGTCGCGGCGTCCACGGCGGAGTCGGTCGACAGGCTGGCCTCGCTGATGGCGGACAACGGCCTGCAGTTCGGCCGCGCCACGGGGACGTCCGACCTGTCGGACCCCGGTGCGTGGGTGGTGCACGCGCCGCTCACCAGTGGTTTCGCGTTGCCGTCGTCGCGCATCGCCGTCATCACTGAGTCTGACCTCAGCGGACGCCGCCGCACGCGCCGGTCGCGCGCCGCGCGCTCGCGCTCGTCGGGCACCGTCTTCGAGGACCTGCAGCCCGGCGGGTACGTGGTGCACGCCCACCACGGCGTCGGCCGCTACGAGGGCATGACGAAACGCTCCATCGACGGCGTGGAGCGCGACTACCTGCTGATCGCCTACAAGGGGAACGACAGGCTGTACGTGCCGACCGAGCAGATCGGCGTCATCCGCCAGTACGCGGGCGGCGAGACCCCCGCGCTCAACAGGATGGGCGGGTCCGACTTCGCGCGCACGAAGTCCCGCGTGCGTTCCGCCGTGCGCGAGGTCGCCCAGGAACTGGTGGTGCTGTACCAGAAGCGCGTCAACGCAAAGGGTCTCGCGTTCCCGCCCGACACCCCGTGGCAGTCCGAGATGGAACAGGCATTCCCCTTCGTGGAGACGCCCGACCAGCTGACCGCCATCCACGCGGTGAAGGAGGACATGGAGAACGGCGTGCCGATGGACCGCCTGCTGTGCGGCGACGTCGGGTTCGGCAAGACGGAGGTCGCCGTGCGCGCGGCGTTCAAGGCCGTGCAGGCGGGCAAGCAGGTCGCCGTGCTCGTTCCCACCACGCTGCTCGCCACCCAGCACGGCAACACGTTCTCGGAGCGCTTCGCCGGCTACCCGGTGCGGGTGGAGGTGCTGTCGCGCTTCCTCACAGCGACGGAGGCGAGGAAGGTGATCGCCGGGCTCGAGTCCGGGGAGATCGACTGCGTCATCGGCACCCACCGCCTGCTCCAGGAGAGCGTGCGCTTCAAGGACCTGGGTCTCCTGGTCGTGGACGAGGAGCAGCGCTTCGGGGTGCAGCACAAGGAGGCAATGAAGCGGCTGCGCCACGACGTGGACGTGCTCACGATGTCAGCCACGCCGATCCCGCGCACCCTCGAGATGAGCCTGGTCGGCATCCGCGACCTCTCCCTGCTGCAGACCCCCCCGGCCGACCGCCAGCCGATCCTCACGTACGTCGGAGAACAGAGCGAGCAGGTGGCGGTGGAGGCGATCCGGCGCGAGCTGCTGCGCGAGGGCCAGGTCTTCTGGGTGCACAACAGGGTCCAGACCATCCAAGAGCGGGCGCAGGAACTGCGCGAATGGGTGCCGGAGGCGCGCATCGCGGTCGCCCACGGGCAGATGGACGAGGGCGAGCTGGAGCAGGTGGTGCTCGACTTCTGGGAGGGCAGCTTCGACGTGCTCGTGTGCACCACCATCATCGAGAGCGGCATCGACATGCCCACCGTGAACACGCTCGTCGTCGAGCGCGCCGACCTCCTCGGCCTCGGACAGATGCACCAGCTCCGCGGGCGCGTGGGACGCAGCGGCCAGCGCGCGTACGCGTACCTGTTCCACCCGCGAGACGCACGGCTCACCGAGGAAGCACACGAGCGCCTGCGCACCATCGGGGAGTCCACGGAGCTCGGCAGCGGGTTCAAGATCGCCATGCGCGACCTGGAGATCCGAGGTGCGGGCAACCTGCTCGGCGAGGCCCAGAGCGGGCACATCGCCGCCGTCGGCTACGACCTCTACTGCCAGATGGTCACGGAGGCCGTGGCCGAGATGAAGGGCGAGACCACCGAGGAGCCGCGCGAGATCAAGATCGACATCCCGGTGGACGCCCACCTCCCGGAGGACTACGTGCCGAGCGAGGACCTGCGCCTGGAGGCGTACCGCCGGCTCGCCGAGGTGCGCACGGCCGCAGCACTCGCCGACATCGGCAACGAGTGGCGCGACCGTTTCGGCCCGCTGCCGGAGCCCGCGCGCGCGCTCCTCACCGTGGGCGCGCTCCGGGTCGAGTGCATCCGGTGCGGCTTCGACGAGATGGTCGTGTCCGGCAGGGAGATCCGCATCGCACCGGTGGAGCTGCGCGCCAGCCAGACGCGCACCCTGCGGCGACTCTCCCCCCGTGCGGTGTGGCGCGAGCCACAGAGGCAACTGCTCGTGCCGTTCGCCCGCGGCCCGCAGGTCGCAGACGATCTCCTCGGTTTCGTGCGTGAACTGTGGGAGGAAGAGCCCGAGAACTAGTCTCGCCACGTGACCCGCAGAGCCTCCCGCCTGACAACCGTCCTCGCCGTCGCCGCGTGCGGCCTGCTCGCATCGTGCGGTGCCGTGTCCTCCCCCTCCGACGCGTTCTCGGTGGACGGTGCCTCGTACTCGCGTGCCGACGTGAACGGGCTGCTCGTCGCCCTCTCGGCACTCCAGGAGCTGAACATCACGGACGGCACGGCCTCCGCGAAGGACGTCGCCGAGGTGGTGTCCGTGATGGTCCAGTACCGTGCCGGCGCCGCCGTGCTCGACCGCTGGGGCACGCCCGTGACCGACGCCGACCGCAAGGAACTGGAGACCAGGCTCCTGCCGTCGCTGCCGGCCGAGATCTCCGACACGGTGAAGCGGCTGCTCATCGACATCAACGCCACGGGCCGCGCGGTCGGCGCGGTGAAGGCCCCTCCCGCCGCGGAGGTGGAGTCCATGTACGCGGCGTCACCAGCATCGACGGGCCACCTGTGCGTGAGGCTCGCCACGCTGAAGGACGAAGAGGCCGCGAGGGCGATGATCGACGCGGTCAATGAGGGCGCCGGGTTCGCAGCCCTCGCCACCAAGAGCGGTGCCGCGAACGGCGGCGCAGTGGAGGGCGGCAGCAGCTGCGTCCCCGTCTCCTCGCTGGCGAACCTCGTCGGCCCCCGGGCGGTGGCGGCGCTGCTGGACGCGCCGGTCGGCCGGCCGACGGAGGCGTTCGAGGATGAGGAGGGCTGGCACGTCGCGGTCAACCGCCCGTTCGACGAGATCAAGTCCGATCTCATCGCCGAGCTCGCGTCCGATGCCGGCCAGCACCTCACGTACGGCCTGCTCGCCACCGCTGACGTGCGCGTGAACTCGGTGTACGGCACCTGGAACCGCGTGACCGCCCGGGTCGACTGATGCCCCGCGTCACCGTCGTCGGCCTCGGCCCCGGTGACCCCGACCTCGTCACCGTCGCCACTCGCGGCGTCCTCGCAGCGTCTGCGCACACGTTCCTGCGCACCGCGCGCCACCCCTCCGCGCACCTTGCCGCGGGGGCGCCCTCCTTTGACCACCTGTACGACGGTGCCGACTCGTTCGACGAGGTCTACGCGGCGATAGCGGACCGACTCGTGGAGGAGGCGTCAGCCCACGGTGAGGTGACCTACGCCGTCCCCGGCTCGCCGCTGGTTCTGGAGCGGACCGTCGCGCTGCTGCGCGCGAGGACGGACGTGGAGATGGTCCTGCACCCGGCGCTCTCGTTCCTGGACGAGGTCTGGAGGGCACTGCACATCGACCCCGTGGAGGCCGGCGCGCGGCTGGTGGACGGCCACGACTTCGCCGTCTCGGCGGCGGGCGTCACCGGGCCGATGCTCGTAGCGCACACCCACGCGAACTGGGTGCTCTCCGGGATCAAGCTGGCCGTCGAGGAACCGGACCCCGCGACGGAGGTCGTGCTGCTCCACCATCTCGGCCTGCCCGACGAACAGGTCGTGCGCACCGTGTGGGGCGACATGGACCGCACCCTCGAGGCCGACCATCTCACGTCGCTCTGGATCCCGGCGCTCGCGGTGCCCGTCGCCGCGGAGATGGTGCGGTTCCACGAGCTCGCCCGCACGCTGCGCGCGCGGTGCCCGTGGGACATCGAGCAGACGCACAGGTCCCTCGTGCAGTACCTGCTGGAGGAGACCTACGAGGTGGTCGACGCGATCGACGCCCTCGATCCCGACGACCCCGCCACCGACGACGAGTTCATCGAGGAACTGGGCGACCTGCTCTACCAGGTGGAGTTCCACGCCGCGATCGCCGAGGAGGAGGGTCGCTTCACGATGGCGGACGTGCTCACGCGGGTGCACGACAAGCTTGTCTCGCGCCACCCGCACGTCTTCGGGGACGTGGACGCGAGCACGAGCGAGCAGGTGGAGTCCAACTGGGACGCAATCAAGAAGACGGAGAAACCCTCCCGCACCGGGGTGTTCGACGGCCTCGCGGAGTCCGCGCCGTCCCTGCAGTACGCCCACAAGAGCCAGCAGAGGGCGGCAAAGATCGGGTTCGACTGGCCGGACGCCGGGGGCGCGCTCGACAAGATCGCCGAGGAGTCGCACGAGGTGCGCAGTGCCGCCGCCGCAGGCGACCCTGAGGCCGTTGCCACCGAGATCGGGGACCTGCTCTTCTCCGTGGTCAACGTGGCGCGCCACCTCGGGGTGGACTCGGAGTCGGCGCTGCGCGCCTCCGTGCAGAAGTTCCGGGCCAGGGTGGACGCGGTGCGAGAGCTGGCGTCGGCCCGCGGCACCGACGTGTCGCAGATGTCTCTCCCGGAGCTCGACGAACTCTGGGAAGTGGTGAAGCGGGGGACGGGTCACTAGCGTTCGCCCCATGAGCGAAATCGTCGAGGTCACCGGCCGCGAAGTCCTGGACTCGCGCGGCAACCCCACCGTCGAGGTCGAGGTCGTGCTCGACAGCGGCTCCACCGGCCGCGCGATCGTGCCCTCAGGCGCGTCCACCGGTGAGCACGAGGCGGTCGAGCTGCGCGACGGCGGCCAGCGCTGGATGGGCAAGGGCGTGTCGCGGGCCGTGTCGAACGTGAACGGCCCGGTCGCCGAGGCGGTCATCGGCATGGACGCCACCGACCAGCGGGGCCTCGACTCGGCCCTCATCCACCTGGACGGCACCGAGAACAAGTCGCGTCTCGGCGCGAACGCGATGCTCGGCACCAGCCTGGCGGTCGCGCATGCCGCCGCATCGGAGCTGGAGCTGCCGCTCTTCCGCTACGTCGGGGGCCCGCACGCCCACGTGCTGCCCGTGCCGATGATGAACGTCATCAACGGCGGTGCGCACGCCGACAACAACATCGACCTCCAGGAGTTCATGATCATGCCCGTCGGCGCGCCGAGCTTCCGCGAGGCGCTGCGCTGGGGCGCGGAGACGTACCACACGCTGAAGAAGGTGCTGCACGGCCGCGGTCTCTCGACCGCCGTGGGGGACGAGGGCGGGTTCGCCCCGAATCTGGAGAGCAACGAAGCGGCCGTCGCGGTCCTCGTGCAGGCAATCCAGGAGGCGGGATTCGAGCCGGGCAGGGACATCGCGATCGCGCTCGACCCCGCCATGAGCGAGCTCTACCGCGACGGGTCGTACCACCTGGAGGGAGAGGGCAAGGTCCTCTCCCGCGGCGACATGGCCAAGTGGTGGGCCTCCCTGGTGGAGCGCTACCCCATCGTGTCGATCGAGGACGGCATGGCCGAGGACGACTGGGACGGGTGGGCAGAGCTGACCGCCGCGGTCGGCTCGCGCGTGCAGTTGGTCGGTGATGACCTGTTCGTCACGAACGCACGGCGCCTGCAGATGGGCATCGACCGCAGGGTCGCGAACAGCGTGCTCGTGAAGGTGAACCAGATCGGCACTCTGAGCGAGACCCTGGACACCGTGGAGCTCGCCACGCGGCACGGGTACACGAGCGTGATGAGCCACCGCTCCGGCGAGACCGAGGACGCGACGATCGCCGATCTCGCCGTCGCGACCAACTGCGGCCAGATCAAGACCGGTGCGCCCGCACGGAGCGACCGGGTCGCCAAGTACAACCAGTTGCTGCGCATCGAGGAGATCCTCGGGGACTCCGCCCGCTACCGCGGGCGCAGCGCCCTCGCCCCGCTTGCCTGACCGCGCACCTGGCCTGACCGTGCACCTGGCCTGACTGTGCACCTGGCCTGACTGTGCACCTGGCCTGACCGTGCACCACGAACACCTGTTCGTGGTGCCTGTGGATAACCCGGTGCGCACGGCACAATGGTCCCGTGGCACGCAGCACCTCTGCACCGAAGAGAAACGCCCGCACCCGCACGCGGGCAGGCAGGAGACCAGGGTCGACCACCCGGCGTCTCGCTGCCGTCCTCTCCGTGCCGCGGGTCCGCCGCACCCTGCGGGTCGGCGCCGTGATGCTCGTCGCGGCGTTCGTGGCGAACCTGTTCTTCGTGCCGGTCAGCGATTTCGTGGAGCAGCGCAGCGTCCTCGCCCAGAAACAGGCCGAGTTCGACGCCCTGGCGGACGCGAACGAGCAGCTCCAGACGGAGGTCAACCGCATGCAGACCCCCGTCGGCGTGAATGAGGCGGCCCGCGAGCAGTTGGGGATGACCATGCCCGGTGAGCAGCGCGTGAAACTGCTGCCCAGCCCCGCCCTTCCGACCGACCTCCCGGACCAGTGGCCCTACACCATCGTGTCGGGCATCCTCGCCGTCAGGCACGGGATCGCAGTCGCGAACAACGCTCCCCTCGCCCCTCTCGCACCGTAGGCCCTGCCTCCCGGCCCCGGCTCCCCCTTGGGGTGCGCGCCGGCCTGTGAGTAGTGTTCGGTCACGGTCGGACCTGACAGGGGGAAACCATGGGCGGAAGCATTCTCGGTGAGCGCGTACTTCGCAAGGAGGACCCGAAGTTCCTGACTTCGGGCGGCAAGTACGTCGATGACCTGCTGGACGAGCCGTTGCTGCAGGGCGCGCTCCACGTCACCTACGCGCGCAGCACGGTGGCCCACGGGCGCATCAACTCGATCGACACCTCGGAGGCCGCGGGCATGCCCGGCGTGGTCGCCATCCTCACCGCCGCCGACCTCGGCCTGCAGCCGGTGCCCTCGTCGTTCAACCCCGCCGCCGCGCGCACGCTGCTCGCGAGCGACAAGGTCCGCTACGTGGGCGAGCCCATCGCCGCGATCATCAGCGAGACCCGTGAGCAGGGCGAGGACGCCGCGGAGATGGTCTTTGCCGACTACGACGTCCTCCCCGCCTACACCGACATGATGGCCGCGATGGCGCCGGACGCCACCCTCATCTACGAGGCGTGCGGCAGCAACATCGTGTTCGACACCACCGCCCTCGGCATCCCCGCCAACACCGGCGACGACTTCTTCACGGGCTGCGAGGTCGTCGTTCGCGGCGAGTTCATGAACCAGCGCGTCGCGCCGTGCCCGCTCGAGGTGCGCGGCAGCGCAGTCGCCTGGGTCGAGGGCCGCCTGTACCAGTGGATCTCCACCCAGCACGCCCAGGGCGCGCACGCACCGGTCGCCGCGACTAACGGCGTCGACCCGTCGCAGGTGCGCATCCTCACCCCGGACGTGGGCGGCGGCTTCGGCGCCAAGATCGGCGCCTACCCCGAGGAACTGCTCCTCGGCGTGCTCTCGAAGCGCGTCGGCAGGCCGCTGCGCTGGCGCGAGTCGCGCAGCGAGTCCATGGTCGCACTCGGCCACGGCCGCGCCCAGTTCCAGCGCGTCGTCATCGGCGGCACGAAGGATGGCAAGGTCACCCACTACCAGCTGCACGCGCTCCAGGACTCCGGTGCGTTCGTGGACATGGGCACGATCCTCGCCCCGTTCATGACCCGCCCGATGTCGTCGGGCGTCTACGCGATCCCCCACATCGAGTGCCACACCACCTCGGTCGTCACGAACACCACGCCCACGGTCGCGTACCGCGGTGCGGGGCGCCCGGAGGCCACCGCCGCCATCGAGCGCGCCATGGACCTGTTCGCCTACGAGATCGGCAAGGACCCCGCGGAGGTGCGGCGCATCAACCTGATCCCGAAGTTCAGGGAGCCGCACACCACGGTCGTCGGCCAGACCTACGACGTGGGCGACTACGAGGAGTCGCTGAACCGCGCGCTCGCGGCCGCCGACTACGCCGGCTGGCGCCGCAAGCAGGCAGAGCGCCGCGGGGCACAGGCGAGCGTGAAGCAGATCGGCATCGGCGTGAGCGTCTACGTGGAGATCACCGGCGGCGTCGGCAACGGCGAGCAGGCCAAGATCGAGATCCTCGACGACGGCCGCGCCCTCATCTACACGGGCACCTCGCCGCACGGCCAGGGCCACGCCACCTCCTGGGCGATGCTCGCCAGTGAGAAGACCGGCATCCCGATCGACCGCATCGACCTGGTGTGGGGCGACACCGACCTCACCCCCGTCGGCTCGGGCACCATGGGCTCGCGCTCGCTGCAGCAGGGCGGCAACGCCGTGTTCAGCGTGGCGGGCACCCTCGTGGAGAAGGCCAAGGCTGTCGCCGCGCGACTGCTCGAGGCGAACGAGGCCGACATCGTGCTCGACACCGACCGCGCCGTCTTCCACGTGGCAGGCACACCGGCCGTCACCAAGACGTGGGCGGACCTCGCCGCCGCCGAGAGGGCGAACGGTGGCCTCAGCCACGACGAGTACATCGGCGTGCCCGGCGCGACCTTCCCGTTCGGCTCGCACGTGGCGATCGTGGAGGTCGACACCGAGACCGGCAAGGTCACGCACATCGCGCACACCGCATGTGACGACGCCGGCCGGGTGCTGAACCCGATGCTGCTCGAGGGCCAGATCCACGGCGGCGTGGCCCAGGGAGCCGCGCAGGCCCTGCTGGAAGAGGTCGCCTACGACGGCGACGGCAACCCCATCACTTCGAACCTCGCGGACTACGCGTTCATCTCGGCGGCCGAGCTGCCGAGCGTGACCGTGGTGCACATGGAGACCCCCACGCCGGTCAACCTGATCGGTGCGAAGGGCATCGGCGAGTCCGGCACCATCGGGTCCACCCCCGCCCTCCAGTCGGCGGTCGTGGACGCAGTGTCGCACCTCGGCGTGCGCAACATCGAGATGCCCTGCACCCCGCAGCGCGTCTGGGCGGCCATCGCGGCGGCGAAGAAGTAAGCGAAGAGACCGGAAGAAGAAGGAACCACCATGAAGATCTCGATGACCGTCAACGGCGCCGCGAGGGAGAACGACGTCGAGCCACGCACGCTGCTCGTCCAGTACATCCGCGAGCAGCTGGGCCTCACCGGCACCAACATCGGCTGCGACACATCCAGCTGCGGCGCGTGCACGGTGCACGTGAACGGCGAGTCCGTGAAGAGCTGCACGATGCTGGCGGTCCAGGCCGACGGTGCCACCGTCACCACGATCGAGGGCCTCGCCAAGGGCGACCAGATGCACCCCATGCAGGAGGCGTTCATGCAGAACCACGGCCTCCAGTGCGGGTACTGCACCCCCGGCATGGTCATGGCGGCCATCAGCCTGCTCGAGGAGAACCCGAACCCCACGGAAGAGGACGTCCGCATCGGCCTCGAGGGCAACCTGTGCCGCTGCACCGGGTACCACAACATCGTCCAGTCCGTGCTCGCCGCGGCGAAGAAGTGAGGAACCCACGATGATCCCCGCACCTTTCGACTACAAGCGCGCCGGTTCCGCCGAGGAGGCAATCTCGCTCATCGGCCAGTACGGCGACGAGGCCAAGTTCCTCGCCGGCGGCCACTCGCTGCTGCCCATGATGAAGCTGCGTCTCGCCCAGCCGGCGGTCCTCATCGACATCGCCCGCATCACCGACCTCAGCTACGTGCGCGAGGCAGGCGACCACATCGCCATCGGTGCGCTCACCCGTCACCACGATGTCGAGAACTCGCCGGTGCTCAAGCAGCACGTCCCCCTGCTCGCGCACGCCGCATCCCACGTGGGCGACCCCCAGGTGCGCCACCGCGGCACCATCGGCGGGTCCATCGCACACGCCGACACCGCCTCTGACCTGCCGGCGACCACGCTCGCACTCGGTGCCACCTACGTGGTGCAGGGACCCAACGGCACCCGCGAGATCGCGGCGAAGGACTTCTACAAGAGCTACTTCGAGTCCGACCTGGCGCCCGACGAGATGCTCACCGAGATCCGCGTGCCGAAGATGAACGGTGCCGGCTGGTCGTTCCAGAAGTTCAACCGCCGTGCCCAGGACTGGGCGATCGTCGGCGTCGCGGCCTGGCGCCGCGGCAACGAGGCCGGCGTCGGCCTGGTGAACATGGGCCCCACCCCCGTCCTGGCGGCGTCCGTGGCCTCTGCGATCGCGGGCGGTGCGTCCGTCGCCGACGCCGCGGCCCTCGCCACCGCAGAGTCCTCGCCCTCGTCGGACCTCAATGCGAGTGCCGAGTACCGCGATCACCTCGCGAAGGTCCTCGTGCGCCGCGCGCTCGAGCAATCCTCGAACTGAGCCAAGACACAACCCCCCAGACCGGCGATGACCGGTGGCGCGACCTGCGCCGGTTCCTGCTGTTCGCCTACTCGGCGGTGCTCCTGTGGAGCATCTTCGTGTGGGGCCTGCCGATTGACCGCCTCCTCGTGCTCACCTGGATGGGCGTGGCTTTCGGCCTCGGTTCCATCGGCAGGAGCAAGGCGGACGTCAGGCAGATGGCAAAGGACTGGGTCGCCCTCGTTGCCGTGTACATCGTCTACGACTACAGCCGCGGCACCGCGGACCAGCTCGGCATCCCCGTGAACTACACCCTGCTCCAGGACATCGACCATGTCCTGTTCCTCGGGCACAACCCGAACCTCTGGCTGCAGTGGCGCTTCTACGACCCCGGCGACGTGAAGTGGTACGACGTGATCGGGTCGGTCATCTACATGACGCACTTCGTGCTGCCTGTGGTGCCGCTCGCCCTGCTGCGCGTGCGTGACCGCACCGCGTGGCTGCAGTACCTGCGCCGTTTCGCGCTCACGCTCTACATCTCCGTGGCGTGCTTCATCATCTTCCCCGCGGCGCCGCCGTGGATGACGTCCGAGAGGGGCATCGGGCCGCGCATCGCGCGGATCACCGGGCGCGGCTGGTGGGAGATCGGCCTGAAGACGATCTCGAAGACCCTCGACCGGGGCGCCGCCGTGATGAACCCGGTGGCCGCGATGCCGTCGCTCCATTCGGGCTGTGCGCTGCTCGTCGCCCTCTGGTTCACCCGCAACATGGGCACGAAGGTGCGTGCCGCGGCGATGCTGTTCCCGCTCTCGATGGCGGTCACCCTCGTGTACTTCGGGGAGCACTGGTTCGTGGACGCGCTGGCCGGCTGGGGCGTGGTCCTGCTCGCATGGCACCTTGCGGGCAGGTGGGAGCGGCGCAACGGCCAGCCCCAGACGCCGGCCGTGTTCAGCCGCGGATCTGCACGGCAGACCGAAGCGTCACCCACGGCCTGAACACCTCGGACCTGATCCGGTTGTGCTCGTCCGCCGTGTCGTAGTCGTGCCAGGCGGCCTCGTCCTCGAACACCGCGACCACGGCGAAATCCGCGTTCCCGTCGTTCACGCCGGCATCAGGGCCGCACGTGTACGAGACGCATCCGGTGAGCGTGGCTGCGTACGCCTCCAGCTGTGCCCGCGCCGACTCGGCGTGCCCCGCGGGCACGCCCTCCTTCCATGTGAACGTGACGACATGGGTGAACATCTGCTCTCTCCTTGTGGCTGTGTGTCTGGTCGCGGTCGGGTCACATGAGGCCGGAGAAGGCCCCGCCGTCCACGTTCACGTGCGCACCGGTCATGAACCTGGCCTGCTCGCTGCACATGAACGTGGCGATCGAGCCGAAGTCCCCCGCGTCGCCGATCATCCCTGCCGGCACGCCGTTGCGCGCCGCGTCGATGTTGGCACCGTAGAGCTGGCGTATACGGTCGGTGTCGTGGGTGCCCGGCTGGATCGTGTTCACGGTGACGCCGTCAGCGGCGACCTCGCGGGCGACTGTCTTCAGGTATGCGGTCAGGCCGGCGCGCGCGGTGTTCGACAGGATGATGTTCGGCATCGGCTGGCGCACCGACACCGAAGTGATGGCGACCACCCGTCCCCATTTCCGCGCGCGCATGCCGGGAACCAGCACATTGCACATCGCGACGACGGAGAGGAGGTTCTTCTCCAGGGCGGGCAGGTACTCGCTCTCGGGAGTCGACTCGAAGGTCCCCGCCGGCGGCCCGCCGCCGTTCGCCACGAGGATGTCGACGTGACCGAGCAGTGCGGCGGCACGCTCGGCGAACTCCCTGCCGCCGTCCGCTGTGGACACGTCGCACTCGAACCCCACGGCACCGTGGCCGATCACCTCAAGGGCAGCCTCGAGGCGTGCGCCGTCACGGCCGCACACTGCGACCCTCACGCCCTCCGCCGCGAGGGCTGCCGCGGTGCCGAGACCGAGCCCCGCCGTGCCCGCGGCCACAGCCGCCGTCCTGCCGTTCAACCCGAGGTCCATGTCCTCACCGTAGTTGCGCCCCCGCCCCGCAGAACGGGTCGACCGCCGCCCTACGCTTGGGGCCGTGCCGATCGACCCCGCGACCACCGCCGACGTCCGTGCAGGGCTCGCGGGGCACGGGTACCTGGCCGACGAGGGCCTGGTCACGGCCGTCTTCCTCGCCGTCTCGCTGCGCCGCCCGCTGTTCTTGGAGGGCGAGGCCGGCGTCGGCAAGACGGAGCTGGCCAAGACGATCGCCCGCTGGCAGGGAACAGAGCTCATCCGGCTGCAGTGCTACGAGGGCATCGACGCGGCACAGGCCGTCTACGACTGGGACTACTCGCGCCAGTTGCTGCACCTGCGCGCCGCGGAGGCCACCGGCGAGGCGGCCGCCACCGGCACCGCCGCCCTCGAGAGCCAGCTGTACGGCGAGAAGTTCCTGCTGAAGCGGGCGCTCCTGCGCGCGATCGACCAGCAGGGCCCCGTGCGGCCCGTGCTCCTCATCGACGAGATCGACCGCGCCGACGACGAGTTCGAGGCGTACCTGCTGGAGGTGCTGAGTGACTACCAGGTCACGATCCCCGAGCTCGGCACGTTCCGCGCCGCCGTGCCCCCGATCGTCATCCTCACCTCCAACCGCACCCGCGACGTGCACGACGCCCTGAAGCGACGTTGCCTGTACCACTGGGTGGAGCACCCCACGTTCGAGCGCGAGGTCGAGATCGTGTCCATGCGCGTCCCCGACGCCGGCGAGGAGCTGACCCGCCAGGTCGCCGCCGCAGTGGAGTCTCTGCGCGCCATCAACCTCTACAAGCCGCCGGGCGTTGCCGAGACGATCGACTGGGCCACCGCGCTCGCCCGTCTCGGCATCACCCGCATCGACGAGTCGGTGGTGGACGCAACCCTCGGCACGGTGCTGAAGTACCGCGAGGACCAGAGCCGGGTGCGCGAGCACGGCATCGCCGCGATCGTCACCCAGGCTTTCGAGCGCGGGGCCCTCCACGGCTGAGATGAGCAGCACGTTCACCGCAGAGTCGTCCGCAGAGACTCTCGCCGTGGCGTTCGCGAGGGTGCTGCGCGGTGTCGACATCGCCGCCCCTCTCGACTCCGTCCTCACCTTCGTCGACGCGCTCGGTCTCGTCGGCATCGAGGACCGCGGCAGCGTCTACTGGGCGGCGCGGTGCACCCTCGCCCGCTCCCCTGAGGACATCCCCGTGTTCGACCGCGCCTTCGCCGTGTTCTGGGAGCACCGCGAGTCACCCGCCGGCCCGCCGGAGGAGGAACTGCGCGTCACGATCGCGATGGACGCGGAAGAGGACGGCGCCGCCGACGGGTCCGCCCAGGCCGGCGACGAGCCCACGATCACGCTGCGGTTCTCCGGCGTGGAGACCCTCCGCGAGAAGGACTTCGCCGGGTACTCCGACGACGAGATGCGCCAGGCCCAGCGCTGGATGGAGCAACTGCGCGTGACCGGCGCCCCGCGCGAGTCACTGCGCTGGGTGCGCTCGGCGAAGGGCACGCGTCCCGATATGCGCCGCACCGTCCGCGCCTCCCTCGCGGCGCAGGGCGAGCCGGTCCGGCGGAAGTGGTCGCGCCACGGCACGCGCCCCCGGCGCATCGTGTTCCTGCTGGACATCAGCGGGTCGATGGAGCCGTACGCGCGGGCGCTCGTGCGCTTCGTGCACGCGGGCGTGGCCGGCCGCCAGAGGGTCGAGGCGTTCACGCTCGGCACCAGGCTCACCCGGATCAGCAGGGAACTCTCCTCCAAGGACCCGGACAGGGCCCTGCGGATGGCCGGCACCCGGGTGGCCGACTGGAGCGGGGGCACCAGGCTGGGCGAGACGCTGCGCGCCTTCAACGACGAGTGGGGCGTGCGCGGCATGGCGCGCGGGGCGATCGTGGTGATCCTGAGCGACGGGTGGGACCGCGGCGACCCGCAGGTGCTCGCGGGCGAGATGCAGCGCCTGCGCCGCGTGGCGTTCCGGACCGTGTGGGTGAACCCCCTGAAGGTGACCCCGGGGTACGCGCCCCTCGCCCGCGGCATGGCCGCGGCCCTACCATTCGTGGACGAGTTCGTGGAAGGGCACTCCCTCGACGCTCTCGAGACACTGACGAAAGTGATGAACCGTGCGTGACCTCCTCGACGACATCGACCGCTGGCGCAGCCAGGGCAAGCGCATCGCCGTCGCGCGCGTCGTGGACACGCAGGGCTCCGGCCCGCGCGAGACGGGTGCCGCCATGGCCGTCAACGAGGACGGCGAGGTCATCGGGTCCGTCAGCGGTGGCTGCGTGGAGGGCGCGGTCGTGAGCGAGGCGCTCGCGATCCTCGCCGGCGAGAACAAGAGCCGCGTCGTCACCTTCGGGTACTCCGACGACGAGGCGTTCGCCGTGGGCCTCACCTGCGGCGGCATCATCCACCTGTTCATCCAGCCGCTCGAGTGGTGACCACGTGACGACCACCTACGGGCTCTTCTCCGCGCGCGTGCGCGAGAACCAGCCGGTCGCGCTGTGCACCGTCATCGAGGGCCCGCACACCGGCGCCACGCTCGTGGTCACGCCCGAGGGCGTCCTCTCCGGCTCGCTCGGCGACCCGCAGCTGGACCGCATCGCCGCCCGTGACGCGATCGGCGAGCTGGAGGCGGCCCGCACCGCGGTGCGTCACTACGGCCCGCAGGGCCAGTCCACCCCGGAGGACCTGGAGGACACCGCGACCGTGAGGGTCTTCGTGGAGTCGTTCTCGCCGCCGCCGCGGATGTGGATCTTCGGGGCCGTGGACTTCACGGCGGCCCTCGCGAGGGTGGCCAAGGTGCTCGGGTACCACGTCACCGTCATCGACGCCCGCGAGATCTTCGCCACCAAGCGCCGCTTCCCCATGGCCGACGAGGTCGTGGTGTCCTGGCCGGCACCGGTCTTCGAGGAGCGCGGTCACCTGCTCGGGTCCCGTGACGCCGTCTGCATCCTCACCCACGACCCGAAGTTCGACGTTCCCGCCATCCAGTCGGCGCTGCGCACCGGTGTGGCCTACATCGGCGTGATGGGCAGCCGCAAGACCCACGCGAAGCGCCTGGAGCGCCTTGCGGAGGTGGGCATCACGGACCCCGCGGACCTCACGCGGCTCTCCAGCCCGATCGGCCTGGACCTCGGCGGGCGCACACCGGAGGAAACCGCGATCTCGATCGTGGGCGAGATCATCGCCAAGCGCAACAAGCGTGCCGCGGCCCCGCTCGGCAGCACCGACGGCGCCATCCACTGATGCGCGCATCATTGCGGTGCGGCCGGCGCGCCGCCACGCTCAGAGCCTGTAGAGAGCGATCAGGCTGGGGTCAGCCCACACGCTGCGTGACGCCTGGGCCTCGCTCATCATCTTCAGCTTCACGCGCTTGCCGTTGAACGGCGCGTGGATCATCGCGAGAGAGACGCCGAGGTACATGTGGACGTGCGTGCCCTCGCCGACGATGTCACCGAACATTGCGTCCTCGCGCTCGATGCGCATGTGGCGGTCCTGCTGGGAGACCGCCTGTCGCGGCATGTCGAGGCCCGCGGTGCGCCACGAGTACCACTGGAGACCGCTGCAGTCCATCTGCACGTACGGGTCCTCCTTGCCCTCCACGTAGCGCACGCCGATCTGCGAGATGGCGGCCAGCCCGGCGATCTGGTGGTCGCGCGGCGCGCGGCTCCATGCGCGGTGCAGTTTGTCGGGGTCGAGCGACATGCGCGAGGCGATCTCGTCGGAGACGAGACGGCGCAGGCCGAGGTACATCGGGTCGTCCACGTTGTCCTGGCGCATCGCGATTGCGAGCGCCACCACGGCATCGACTGCCAGCTGCTCACGGGAGCGGAACGAGTACCCGGGCATCTGGTACCTCGGGTCGACCCGGGCGGGCACGGCATCATGCCGGGCCGGGGCGGCGGCCACGGGCAGGGACACCGCGGGGAGGGTCAACAGGGCCACGAGCGCGGCGGCGGAGCCGCGACGGAGATGGCGCTTCCCGTGCATTTCAGGCAGGCTATTGGAAGTGACGAACCTCCCGCACCGCACCACGTACGTCCTCCTTGCCGCCGGCGCCGGGGAAAGGTTTTCCGGCCCCGTGCACAAGCTCCTCGCCCCCATCAGGGGCGTGCCGGTGCTCACGCTGTCGGTGCGGGCCATGACCGAGGCAGGCGGGGGCGAGTGCACCGTCGTCCTTGGGGCCGACACCTCCGCCGGCATCCTGGAGGCCCTGGAGGGGTGCGCCACGGTGACCAACCCGGACTGGCGCACGGGCCAGAGGTCCTCGGTCCTGTGCGCAATCGCGCACGCCCGGCAGTCCGGTGCGGACCAGGTGGTCATCGGGCTCGGCGACCAGCCCTTCGTCGGGGCGGGCTCCTGGCGTGCGGTCGCGCAGGCCGATGCCCCCATCGCGGTCGCCACCCACGGGGGTCGTCGCGGGAACCCAGTCAAACTGCGCTCGGACGTGTGGGACCTGTTCGAGAGCACCGATGGCGACCCTGACGCGGGGGCGAGAACGCTCATGCACGTGCATCCCGAATTGGTTGTGGAAGTAGCCTGTCAAGGGTCATCTGACGACATCGACACACGCGAGGACTTGACGAAATGGATCTGAACCACGAATTCGAGGTGCCGGTGACGGTGGACGAGGCCTGGAAGATCCTCACCGACGTCGAGCGCATCGCCCCATGCCTGCCCGGTGCGGAACTGCAGGAAGTCGAGGGAGACACCTACCGCGGCGTCGTCAAGGTGAAGGTGGGCCCCATCCAGGCGCAGTTCAAGGGCCAGGCCAGCTTCGTGGAACGCGACGACACTGCGCACAAGGCGGTCCTGCGCGGCGAGGGACGCGACACGGGCGGCAAGGGCAACGCCTCTGCCCTGATCACCGCCCAGCTCACGGGGATCACGTCCGGCACCACCAAGGTGGAGGTCACCACCGACCTCTCGATCACAGGAAAGATCGCCCAGTTCGGCCGCGGGGCCATGGCTGACATCAGCGACAAGATCCTCGGGCAGTTCGTGGAGAACCTGAACACTCTCATTGCCTCCCAGCCGGCCGCGCCGGCGGCAGAGTCCCCCGTGGCGGCCCAGCCCGCAGCAACCGATGCCGGCCCGCGCAAGATCGACGGCCCCGAGGCAAAGCCGATCGACCTCCTCGACGCAGCGGGCGCCCCGATCCTGAAGCGCGCGCTGCCAGTGGTCGTGGTGGTCGCAGCCGTCATCGCCTGGCTCGTCCTCAAGTAGGCCATGCTCCTACCCGGCGACGCACCGGGCGCCGGTGACGAGGCCGCCGTGCGGCGACTGCTCGGCCGTGACCCGCAGGGCGAGTACGCAGTGGCCGTGCGCGACGACGACGGGGCGCCCGTGGTCCTGTGCAACGCACCGCTGCTCCGTGACGGCACGCCAATGCCCACGTTCTACTGGCTGTGCGGGCACGCGGAAGTCGCGGCGGTGAGCCGGCTGGAGGCCGACGGTGCCGTGGACGAGGCAGAGGCGGCGATCGGTCTCGACGCGCTCGACGACATCCACCATCGCTATGCGGCGATGCGTGACGCGCACATGCCGGCCGGACACACGGGTCCCGCACCGTCCGGGGGTGTCGGCGGCACGAGGCGCGGCGTGAAGTGCCTCCACGCGCACTTCGGGTGGTGGCTGGCCGGTGGCGACGATGCCGTCGGCGCGTGGGTGGCGCAGCGGCTCGCAATGGCCGGGGTCCGTCACGCAGCGAGGGTCCCGTGACCATCTCCGCGGTGATCGACGTGGGCACGAACTCCGTGAAGGTGCTCGTTGCCAACGGCGGCCGTGACCTGCTGCGCGCGCTCGAGACCACGCGGCTCGGCGAGGGACTGGCGGGCAGTGGGGTCCTCTCCCCTGCGGCGATCGAGCGCACCGCGGCAGCGGTGTCGGCGTTCGCCGCGGCAGCGGCGGAACTGGGTGCGCAGTCCGTGACGGTGGTCGGCACTGCGGCGTGCCGGCGCGCACGCAACACCGCCGAGCTCGCCGCGCGCATCGAACAGGCCTGCGGGCTCGTGCTCACGGTGCTGACGGGCGAGGAGGAGGCGTCGCTCGCGTTCACAGGGGCGCTGCGGAGGCTGCCGCGCATCGCGGGCAACACTCTCGTCGTCGACATCGGCGGGGGGAGCACCGAGTTCACCGTCGGTGTGGACGAGCCTCACCGGGCCGCGAGCATCCCCATCGGCGCGGTGACCGCCACGGAGACCGACCTCACCACCGACCCGCCGCGGCCCGAGGACCTCACCAACGTGATTGGCGCGGTCCAGGACGAACTGGAGGAGCTCGGCCGGCTCCACCCCGAGATGCTCACTGCGTCGCGCGTGGTGGGGATCGCAGGCACGATCGTGACAGTCGCGGCGGTCGAGATCGGCCAGGCCACGTTCGACGAGGGGGCTCTCCACGGTTTCGTCCTCACGCGCGAGGCCGCCGAGGACGTGTTCCGCACTCTCGCCACCGAATCACTCGCGGACCGCGTGCGCAACCCGGGCCTGCCGAGAGAGCGCGCGGACATCATCGTGGCGGGGTGCTGCATCCTCGTCGGCGTCATGCGGCGCCTGCAGCTGCAGGAGATCACCGTGTCCACCGGCAGCCTGCGGGACGGGATCATCGAGCGTGGGAGACTGGGGCAGTGACAGCGATGCACCCCGGCAGGTCCTCGAACCTGGGCTTGCGGCTCTACGGCCGGCGCATCGTGCTGCGCCCACTCGTGGCCCAGGATTTCGCCGCGTGGAGCGAGGTCCGCACGCGCAACGGCGAGTGGCTGACGAGGTGGGAGCCGATGCGGCTGCCCCACCAGCCGGACGCAGAGCAGAACCGCGAGGTGTTTGCCGCACGGTGCGCAGCACGGGAGCGCGAGCGCCACGCGGGCACGCAGTACTCGTTCGGGATCTTCGTGGACGGCGCGTTCGCCGGGGAGATCAACCTGAACAACGTCATCCGCGGTGCGATGCAGTCCGCGACGATCGGCTACTGGATCGACCGTGCGCGCGCGGGCAACTCGTACATGTCCGAGGCCGTGATCGTGCTCGCAGACTTCGCGTTCGAGGAACTGAGCCTCCACCGCCTCGAGATCTGCATCATCCCGCGGAACGCCAACAGCCGGCGTGTCATGGAGAAGCTGCACATCCGCGAGGAGGGCACAGCCAAGCGGTTCCTGGAGATCAACGGCAACTGGGAGGACCACGTCCGCTACGGGCTCACCGTGGAGGAGTGGCATGACCGCCGCAACGGGTACGCGGGCACCTGGCTCGGGCGTTGATCAGTCGCTGAGCATTCGCTGAGCGGCCGCAGTGTCAACTCGCGTCGGCGAGCCTCTCCCATTCCTGGGCACGCTGACGGCGAACGGCCTTGCGGCGCTTCCAGTCCTTCGTCTTCCAGTGCTTGACGTCCTTCGACCCGCGGCTCTTCGCCATTCCGACCTGCGCGTCGTGGTGGTGCACCGGCTTCCATGCCGGCCCCGGCTCCTCCACGTCAAGCGGTTCGAGGCCGTTGCGCACGGCCTCCTCGACGAGATGGAGCTCGCTGTGCACGCGGTGGCGTTCGTTGTGGGCGTGAGCCCTCACGTCAGCGCGCGGAACAGGCGCGAGGTCCTGGTTGCGATGGCGTCTGCTCATCACTGCCCCCTTTCGGGACCCACGCGGTGGGTCCCATCTGGTTCCCTTGACGGCACCGTACACCCGCCGCAGGCACCCCTGTGACGCACCCGTCCAGGAAGGACAACCAGTGACGTCCGTACTGCCGCCGCCTCCCCGCCTCAGCGGGTGACCGCGATCGTCCGCGTGATCTCAGCCGGGGCGTTCTCCAGCCGCACGGTGTAGCGGCAGCGGCCTGCGCGTACGCCCACGAGCCTCTGGTTGGTGCCCTTCACGGCGCAGATGCGCGGCGTCAGGGAGCGCAGCACGACAGTCCCCCCGGTGTCGGTGCCGACGAGCGCGTCTCGGCCGATTGCCCGTGTCACCCGCAGGCCAGTGACGCGGGGGGCCCGGACCCGCACGGTCGCCCCGCCGGGGCCGACAGCGTTCGTGGACTTCACCACGACGGAGTAGACGCGCCCCGGCACCAGTCCCTGCAGGCGCACGGCCCGCTTGGTGCCCGCGACGGTCACCGACTTCACGGTGCGGCCTCCGTAGATGACCGACACCTTCGTGGACGTGACCGGGCTGCCGCCGTCGCACGGTGCGTCCCAGCCGACGAGGAGTGACGACGAGTCTGCCGTGACTACGATGTTGGACGGCCGGCCGGGCGCGACCAGTGTGGTCACGGGCGCCGTGTCGGCGCGGAGCAGCCTGTTGAACGAGGCCGGGTCGAGACCCGTGATGACGTCCTTCGTGGAGCGCTCGAGGAGGGCATCGGTCATCTGCGACACGCACAGCGACGGCTGCTGCTGGGCCAGGAGCGCGAGGACGCCCGCCACGAGCGGTGCCGCCATGGACGTGCCGATGTCGGACTCGTAGTCGGTGTCGCTGCGGAACCACCCGGCGAAGACACCCGAGACCCTGTCCCCGCCCGGGGCCCAGATGTCCACGCACTTGCCGTTGTTCGAGTACGAAGCCGCCGCATCTGCACGCGTGGTGGCCCCCACGGTGACGGCAACCGGCTCACTGCCCGGTGCCACCCTGCACGCGTCGATCCCGCGGCCCGACCCGTCGCCGTTGCCCGCCGCCACCACCGTGATCACGCCGTCATCGGCGAGTTCCGTCACCATGTCGATGATCGCCTGGCCGTTGTCCCCCTGGTCGACACCGAGACTGAGGTTCGCGATCGCCAGCCGCCCGGACTGGTGGTGGTCCCTGATCCACGCGAGGGCGGTGACCACGTCCTCGACCTCGCCGTTCCCGTCGCAGTCAAGGACGCGGACGGCCACGATCCGCGCGCGCACGGCAACACCGACCGTGTTGCCCGCGGCGGTGGTGGCCACGTGGGTGCCGTGGCCGTCGCAGTCCTCCGTGGGTGCGGCGGCGACCCGTTCCACATCGTCCGGGTGGATCACGTCGATGCCGGCCAGGACCCTGCCGTTGATCTGTTCATGGGTGGGGCGCACCCCGGTGTCCACCACGTAGATGTCAATGCCCTCGCCCGTCAGTGTGCCCACGGATGCGTTGCCGTCGAGAGGGAGGGCCGCCTGGTTGATCCGGTCGAGATTCCAGGAAACCTCCAGGGGTGCGGACGACGCCACGGACAGGGTCGACCCGAGCGTCCCGGCGGTCAGAACGGCCGCCGCCGCCAGGAACCGTCGCACCGTCACGGCGTTGGATGGTACCGTCTGAGTGAATTTCAGTCCCCCGAGGGCTGGCCACAAGGAGGTACCAGTGAGAGTCCTGTCCCGTCGTTCTGCATCAATCATCATGGCCGTGTGCGCCGCAGGGAGCATCCTCGGCGTCACACCCGTCCGCGCCGCCGTGAAGGCCGCCGGCAAGTCCTTCCAGGTGACCGCCACCATGAAGGGCGCCCAGAACATCACGGTCCTCCTCGTGTCGGCCAAGGGCCAGACGCTCGCGTCGGCGAAGGTGA
The DNA here is from genome assembly GCA_046091825.1 of Actinomycetota bacterium. Lineage (GTDB taxonomy): Bacteria > Actinomycetota > Acidimicrobiia > Acidimicrobiales > Ilumatobacteraceae > UBA2093. The sequence goes on from JBJTCK010000016.1 coordinate 24,966, forward strand.
CCAAGTCGAACCAGAAGATCACCCTCAAGACGGCGAAGGTCTCGAGCACGGCGGGCGCCACCATGCAGATGGTCGCAAGCTCCGGTGCCGCCACGGGCAAGGGCGCCTACTACGGCCCGGTCGTGGTCGGATGGTCGGGCACGTCGGCGTCGAAGGCCTCCAAGGTGACGTCGAAACTGAAGACGTCCACGGCCAGCACGATCGCGGTCGGCACCGTCCAGGTGAAGAAGGTGACCGCCATGCAGGGCTACGCGGTCGTACTGGCCAAGGCGAAGCTTGCCGACACCTCCACCGGCAGCCTGGCGAAGGCCTCCAAGGGCAAGCCCATCGGCGTCGGCACCTACGGCAAGACCCAGACGGTCAGCAGCGGCGACTTCACGGTGTCCGTCGCGGCGATCGGTGACCCCTGCTCGACCCCGTCGCCCACGTGCGTGAACGGCAGGGAGGTCGCTCCCCCGTCGGGCCAGCCGACCCAGCCCGGCCAGCCGGCACAGGGCGGCGTCTCGTCCGCATCAAGTGACGACACGCTCGGCGGCGACAAGGACGACGACGGCATCCCGAACGCCTTCGACGTGAACGACGACGGCGACGCAGTCGTCGACTCCGCCGATGCGAACACGCCGACCCCACAGGTGGCCGTCGACAACGGCACACAGGCCTGCGGCGAGGTGAACTTCCGCATCTTCACCAACTACAAGGCCACCCAGTCGCGCTTCGCCGGCACTATCAACGCATACGGCACCGGCGACTTCAAGGCCACGCCCGCGAACATCGCCTCCACCATCACGAAGTCGATGTCCATGGTCTTCAGCCCGATCACATCCGTGTGCGGCTCCAACGTGACGAAGACGTACCTGAAGGGCAACGGCGCCGCCTACGCGCCGTCCGACTACGTGGAACTCAGGAACACCTGCAACACCGGGGACTACCAGTGGGTCATCGGCCAGGGCAAGATGTGTGGAGGCGACCAGGCCAAGCAGTTCGATTTCGGCTCGGCGTACACCTTCACCGGGACGGACCTGCCGAACGCGCTGCACACCTTCACAGCCAAGGTGGAGACCGCGGACGGCAAGTCGTACGAGTTCTCCGCCAGCCCCGGCTTCGTGTTCGTGACCCACCCGATGCTCACCGCATGGAGCACCGACGGCACGAACTACACCAACATCAACTACTCGCAGTCCGTTCCCGGACCTGACGGGACGGCCCTCGCCAGTGAGCCCGCCATCAGCGTGGGACAGAGCCAGACGCTCTGGCTGAAGGTGCACCGTCCGCAGCGTCTCGCAATCGACGGCGAGACCGCGCAGTTCTACGACCTCGGCGGCTTCAAGTGGACACCCGACATCCCGAACGGCAACCCCTCGCCCGGCAAGTGCGACGCGGTCCTCACCACCGACACCACCATGGCGTCGGACCAGCCGATCGACGAGGCCGTGAAGCCGCAGCTCGTGCTGCAGTGGCAGATGTCCAAGTGCTACGGCGTGGCGCCGCGCAATGCCGTCTGGCAGGTGGGCGGGGGCGACTTCGACATCCAGGTGGAGCCGTCCGGCCCCGGTGGCAACGCCGCGCAGAAGGTGCGCATCACCCTGAGCTGAGCGCAGGAGTGGAAGCAGCTACTTGCTGCTGATCTTCTTCTGCATCGCGCCGATCATCTCGGCGAACCACGGCTGCTTCGTGCTCCACAACTGGGGCTCCAGCTCGCGTGCCACGGCATCGGGATGCGTGACAACGTCGTGCATGTCCTTGATCGTCTGCTTCGTGACCTCGGTGAGCGCGCGCGGCCGTGATGCCGCCCGCGCCGCCATCTCCTGGCTGGCCTCGAGCAGCTTGTCGTCGTCCACGCACTTCCACGCCAGGCCGATCCGCTCCGCCTCCGCACCGTCCAGCACCTCGCCGAACACCACGGCGGCCATGGCGGCCTGCGGGCCCACGATGCGCCTCAGCATCCAGGTGTGGCCGCCACCGGGGTGGATCCCGATCTGGAGGAACCTCGTGTCGAATCTCGCCCGGCGCGCCGCGATGCGCACATCGCACCCGAGGGCCAGGTTCATGCCGGCGCCCACGGCGGCACCGTTCACGGCGGCGAGGGTGGGTAGCGGACTGCGGGCGATGCGGAGGAACCCCTCGTAGATGGTGCCGAGGCTCTGGCCGCTCGCTGTCTGGAGGTTCCCCAGGTTCGCGCCGGCGCAGAAGGCAGGGGCGGCACCGGTGACCACGAGCGCGCCGATCTTGTCGTTGCCCTCGATCTGGTCCATGGCCGCGGTGATCTCCTCCACCATCGGATGGGTGAGCGTGTTCCGCTCGTCGGGGTTGTTCAGGGTGAGTGTGGCCACCCCGTCGGTGACCGAGACAAGTACGAGGCTCATGGGGCGTCAGTCTTCCACACGGGCTTCGTGGACTCCCCGCCCGGTCGCCTACCGTTGGCCCATGAGCACACCAACCGGCGCCGACGTAGTCCTGTACGAGGCGAGCGAGGGCATCGCAACCATCACCCTGAACCGCCCGGACAAGAGGAACGCCCTCAACTCCGAGGTGCTGTCCCTTCTGCCCCGCCTGATGATGAAGGCAGAGGCCGACGAGTCAGTCGACGTCATCATCCTCACCGGGGCCGACCCCGCGTTCTGCGCGGGTCTGGACCTGAAGCAGCTGGGGGACTCCGGCGACAACCTTCGCGGCACCGGTGCAGACGGCGGCACGAACTCCACGGGGGTGCGCGGGCCATTCCCCGCGCTCACGAAGCCGCTCATCGGGGCGGTCAACGGCGTGGCGATCACGGGTGGTTTCGAACTGGCGTTGAACTGCGACTTCCTCGTCGCATCGGAGAACGCGAAGTTCGGCGACACACACTCGCGCGTCGGCGTGATGCCCGGATGGGGCCTGACCGTGCTGCTGCCCCAGGCCATCGGGGTGCGGCGTGCCCGCGAGATGAGCCTGACGGGGAACTTCATGGGCGCCGAGGAGGCCCTTGCGTTCGGCCTGGTCAACCATGTGGTGCCCCACGGTGACCTTCTGTCATTCACGCGGTTGCTCGCCGCCGACATCATCGGCAACGAGCGGGACGGCGTGCGACGGATGCTCCGGACCTACAAGGAGTACTCGGCGGAGACCGAGGCCTGGGAGAACGAGGCGGTCGTGGGTGCGCAGTGGCGCAGGACGCACTTCGCCACGGAGAAAGTCGCGGAGCGCCGCGCGAGGATCATGGAACGCGGTCGTCAACAATGACGGCCGGTGTAACTTCGAGAGTTCGGCGACCGCGCTGACGGTGATGCCGCCGCGCGGCTGCTGCACCAGTTCCACCCGCACGCGGTGCGGCTGCGCCGTGTGCATGATCTCGCCGGCGATCTCGGCCGCGAGCGCCTCGGCGAACACGGCGCGGTCCCTGAAACCCCACAGGTAGAGCTTCAGGCTCTTTGACTCCACGCAGAACCTGTCCGGCACGTACTCGATGGTGAGACCAGAGATGTCCGGCTGGTTCGTCACCGGGCACATCGACATGAGCTCCTCGGTCTCGAAGGCCACTTCCGTGACGTTCGCGGGCGCAGGGAACACCTCCACGTGCTCGATGGGGTGCTGGACCGTCTTGCCGAGGACGGTGAGGCCTGATGTGTCGCTCATGCGCCCAAGGCTACGGACACGCGCGGTGCGACCCCACCGGTGCCGCGGCGGGCGGGGCCTGACGGCTCAGCGGAGGTCGTCGGGGAGCAGGTCGCGCAGGGGCACCAACGGGCGCGGCCCCACGTGGCTGATGACCTCGGCCGCGGCGATCGCACCGATGCGGGCGCACGAGGTGAGGTCCTTTCCCTGGGTGAGCCCGCGCAGGAAGCCGGCGGCGAACAGGTCCCCGGCCCCGGTCGTGTCCACCACCTTGACACCCGGCACCGCCGGCACCGCGTGGATGTCGTCGCGGGTCACGATGACACTGCCCTTCTCGCTGCGCGTCACCGCCGCAATGTGGCAGTCCAGGCGCAACAGTGCCACCGCGTCGTCGAAGTCGTCGCACTCGTACAGCGACTTCAGTTCGTCCTCATTCGCGAACAGCAGGTCGATCTCGTCGCGGACCAGTGCGCGGAAGTCGTCGCGATGGCGGTCCACGCAGAATGAGTCACTGAGGGTCAGTGCGACCACGCGCCCCCTCGCGTGCGCGCGGGCCGCGGCGTCGCGGAATGCGGCCTTCGCCTCGTCACGGTCGAAGAGGTAGCCCTCCAGGTACACAATCGCGGCCGACTCCACCAGGCCGTGGTCCACGTCATCCAGGGAGAGGAAGGTGCTCACGCCGAGGTACGTGTTCATCGTGCGCTCGGCGTCCGGCGTGACCAGCACGATCGAGCGGGCGGTGGGCATGTCTACCGACGCGGACCCCGAGTGGAAGTCGGCACCGATCTCGGACATCCCCCGCGTGAAGATCCCGCCGAACTCGTCGGGCGAGACCTTGCCGATGAAGGCCACGTCACCGCCGAGACTGGCGACACCGGCGATCGTGTTCGCACCTGAGCCGCCGCTCGTGTGAACGGCACCTGGCACGGACGAGGTCAGTTCCAGTGCCCTGTCGGTCTCGATGAGCGCCATCGAGCCCTTGGTCATTCCCTGGCCGGCGAGGAACTCGTCGTGCACCATCGCGATCACGTCGACGATCGCGTTGCCGATGCCGACGACGTCGTAGCGGATGCCCTCCTTGTCCGTGAGGGCAGGGACGTGGGCGGTGAAGGGATGGCTGCGCGGCACGGTTTCCCACGGTAGCCGCGGGGGGCACCAGCGTTAGCCTTTGCCCGGTGAGCCACCTGCAGAACCCCCACCGTCTCCCGCGCACCGTCCTCCCCCGCCGCTACGAACTGTCGTTGGTCCCGGACCTGCAGGAAGCGAGCTTCACGGGCACGGTCACCATCGCCTGCGAGGCAACAGGCACGACCGACGAGATCGCCCTCAACGCGAAGGAACTGGAGGTCCACTCGGTGACCGTGAACGGCGCGGAGTGCGGTTTCCACCTGCACGACGAGACGGAGCGTCTGGTCATCCAGGCCGGCGTGCACGCCGGGCCGGTGGACGTCACGGTCACGTTCACGGGGGTCCTGAACGACAAGCTGCGCGGCTGGTACCGCAGCACGTTCAGGGACGACGACGGGACGGAGCGGGTCATCGCCACCACACAGATGCAGTCCACCGACTGCCGCAAGGCGTTCCCGTGCTTCGACGAGCCCGACATGAAGGCCGTGTTCGCCGTGGACCTCACGGTGGACGAGGGACTGCTCGCGGTGTCGAACGGCCCGGAGAACCGCCGCGAGGCTGCGGGCAACGGCAAGGTGCGCGTGTGGTTCAAGGACACCATGCCCATGTCCACGTACCTCGTGGCCTTCATCGTGGGGCCCCTCGAGGCCACGGAGGCCCGGATGGTGAACGGCGTGCCGCTGCGAATCATCCACGTGCCCGGCAAGGGGCACCTCACTGACTTCGGCATGCGGATCGGGGCGTTCGCCCTCGACTGGTTCGCCACCTACTACGGCATCCCCTACCCGAGCGACAAGGTGGACATGGTCGCCCTCCCGGACTTCGCGGCCGGCGCCATGGAGAACCTGGGGCTCATCACGTTCCGCGAGGTGCTGCTGCTGGTGGACCCGGCAACCAGCACCCAGATCGAGCAGGAGCTTGTGGCGGACGTCGTGGCGCACGAGCTTGCGCACATGTGGTTCGGCGACCTCGTCACCATGGGCTGGTGGAACGGCATCTGGCTGAACGAGGCGTTCGCGACCTTCATGGAGATCGCCGCGTGCGACGCATTCGCACCGGAGTGGAAGCGCTGGACCAGCTTCGGCCTCGAGCGCAGCGTCGCGATGGAGGTCGACAGCCTGCACAGCACCCGCAGCGTGGAGTTCCCCGTGCACGCACCAGACGACTGCGAGGGCATGTTTGACGTTCTCACCTACCAGAAGGGCGGATCCATCCTGCGCATGCTGGAGCAGTACCTCGGCACGGAGCGCTTCCGGGCCGGCGTCAGCCACTACCTGAAGAAGCACAGCTACGGCAACACCGAGACCGGCGACCTGTGGGACGCGATCGAGGAGACCGTGGCATCAGACGGCGGCGAGGTCGTGCCCGTGCGGGCACTGATGGACAGCTTCATCTGGCAGCCCGGCTTCCCGCTTGTGTCAGCGCGGCGCGATGGCAGCGACCTGGTGCTCTCGCAGTGCCGCTTCACGTTCGACAATGACCCTGATGCCACGCTCTGGAACGTGCCCGTGCACGTGCGCAACGGCGGCACTGAAGCCAAGGTGCTACTGACCGGTGACGAGCTGCGCATGCCGCTCGCCGACCCCGCCGCGGCCGTCATCGTGAATGCCGGGGGCAACGGCTTCTTCCGCGTGTCGTACTCAGCGGAGCTGCTCGGCCGGATCACGGGCGACGTGCTCGCGGGCATGCAGATCATCGAGCGCTACAACCTGGTGGACGACGCCTGGAACGCGGTCGTCTCGGGCAACCTCCCCGCCCCCGGGTTCCTCACTTTCGCCGGCAACTTCGCCGCGGAGCGCGACCTCGCGGTGTGGCAGGCACTGGCCATCGGCATCCGCGGTCTCGGCCGCATGCTCGACCGCGGGCAGCTGGACGCGCTCGCCGCCAGGGTCCGCGTGCTCGCGGCCCCCGCCCTTGCCGACCTCGGGCTGAAGGCAGTGCCCAGCGAGCCTGACCTGACCGCCAAGCTGCGCGGACTGCTGCTCGGCCTCGTGGCCGTGACGGGCCGCGACGAGACCGCCCAGCGGCGCTGCCGCGACATCCTGCTGCACCCCGACGCACCGGGCAACGACCCGGAGCTGGTGGCGGCCGCGACAACGGTCGTCGCCTCCATCGGCAACGAGGACGACTACGAATGGGTGCTGGAGCGCTTTCGCAACCCTGACACCCCGCAGGAGCAGATCCGCATGCTCTACGCACTGGCCGAGTTCGACGACCCGAATCTCATCCGCCGCACGTGCGAGCTCGCCTTCAGCGGCGAGGTGAAGACGCAGAACGCGCCGTTCCTGCTGAACCGCTGCATCGCGAACAGGTTCCACGGCGAGCTCGCATGGTCGATCGTGCAGCAGCACTGGGCCGAGGCGAACGAGAAGTTCCCCGTGAACACCATCGTGCGCATGGTCGACTCCGCCAAGATGCTGAACAGCGACACGGCGGAGGCGTCGGTGCAGGCGTACTTCTCGGAGCACGACATCCCGCAGGCAGTGCAGACGCTGCAGCAGGTGCTGGAGCGCCAGAAGGTGAACGCGGAGATGCGCCGGCGCGAGTCGGCCGGACTGGTTTCTTTTCTGGAACAATAGACACGATGGGTACAAACGTTCGGCCGATTGCGTTCGTATTCCTTGCCCTGGTCCTCGCATTGGCCGCAGCAACGAAGTCGGCTTCTGCGATCCCGTCCGACGACTGGAGTTCGGACCTCACCGAGTGCCAGTGGACAAACAACGTAAGCACCTCATGTTCACTGACGATGTCCTCCCCGGTCGCGAGCATGACGATCTCGGGGACCAACACGAACACGACGAAAGAACAGCTCGGTTCCGACTATGCCATCCTCGCCCGGCAGTTTGACTCGAACTTGCCGACTCTCAGCTTCGTCACGGACGGAAACAGCGGTCGTCTGGCGTCAATCACGTTCACACACATCCACAACCACAACGCGGGCCAGGCTCCTGCATCGTATGGCGTGCAGTTGGAGTTTCGCGACGGATCGGGAACCTGGTCGAATCTCGGGTCCCCCTTCACTGCGGACGCCAGCACGACCAATTCCACACGGACAGTCACTGCGGCAACCGAGTTGGATCTCGCCCCGAACACTGCCTACGCAGTCCGTTGGGGCACGACCACGAACGGGGCGGGATTCTCCAACGTTACGAGGGCCGACTTCTTTGCTGTGGCCAACATCTCGGTCGGCTTTAGGAAGAATCAATTGATCACCGTCACACAGGCGGTGGACGGGCCGGCAGGCGGGACAACGACGCTGGCGGCGAGCGCGACATCTTCCCTGCCAATCACCTGGGGATCCGCGACTCCCGGTGTCTGTTCAGTCAGTGGCGCGACTGCGAGTCTCCTCGCCACCGGCAAGTGCACGGTCACTGCCGACCAGGCAGGCGACGCCGTATGGGTGCCAGCTGCCCTGCAGACAATGTCGTTCAATGTCACACCTGCGCCCACGACAACTGCAAGTACATCTGCTTCAACGACACCAAGCACAATGTTGACGACAACAACCACGATCCCCGCCGTGACGACATTGACCACCGGACCAGTCAAGACGACCGTTGCGGAGCGTGCGCCGACAAAAGTGACCGCGGCCACGGCGACGACGGTGGCCTCGACCACAACAACTTCATCAATGCCGGCTGTCAGCGCAAGTACTTCGACGACAATCCACTCAACCGGGAACAGCGACGGCGCTGTCATTCCGTCCTCTCCCCCTATCGGAGATCCGCTCGCAAGGCCGCAGCGATTCTTCAGACTGCAAGTGCGGAGTGGTGGCGGGTCCACGGGGACAACAGTGACCAACGGGTGGGCGACAGGAGGGGCAATCGGCCTGCGGCCCGGCGCAAGAGTGACCAGCACACTTCATTCTGATCCGGTAGTGCTGGGCACGGTCACAGTGGCCGCAGACGGAACAGTTGAGTTCGATTTTCCACTTCCCACAAATGTCGACCCAGGCAACCACGCAGTCATCGTTGACTCACTGACCAGCAACGGCGAGATCATCTCTGCGGTCGCCACATTCGAGGTCACACCCTCCGGAACAATCGAGAACGTCACGGATGCCTCCGAGCTCCTCGGTGTCACTGTTGACCAAGAGATGGTCGACAGGTCAGTTGACTCCGGGCTCCCGCTCTACGACACGGCCCGGAACGTGGCCCAGACGAGTGCGATCCTCACCACTATCGTGATTACTGTCTCAGCCGTCCTTACGGCCGCAGGTGCAGCAGTTGCTAGTGCGCCCCGTGCGCCTGGACGACCTGCAGGCAGGTCCCCCGACGGGGAGCGCAGGCTTGCGCGCCGCGAGGACGAGGAGGAGACCGGCGACACGCCCGCCAGCGACGAGGACGCGGACGACAGTGAACGGGACGAGAACGCAGAAGGAAGCCTCTCCTCGACTGACGTGAATCTCCTTGATGACGAAGGTGATGACCTATCAGGACGTGGGGACACGGGGATGACATGGAGGCTGCGCGGGCACGAGCGCACCCACGCACTGGTGCTGTCACTCGCCGGGAGACTCGGGGCACGCAGTCGCATTGCTGCACGTGCACTGCAGGACGGCCACTGGATGCGTGCCGTGTTCGGCGTCATCAACTCATTCGTGTGGGCGCTCGGTGCAGCGCTCGGTGTGCTTGCCGCGGTGTCGCACGGCGGCATGGTTGTGGCCCCCGGTGCTGTCATCCTGTGCACCGTGATCGCGGTGTCGCTGTTGGATGCAATGGCCGGCCTCGCTGCATGGATGATGTTCACTCTTGTCGCAGTGACGACCGGGCACGTCACATCCGTGATGGACGTGCGGACCCTGCTCGGGCTCGGGATCGTCTTCTGGGCACTCCCATCCATCGGGAGTGCCATCAGGCCATTGCGACGGACCGTGCGTGGCTCGAGATACGCCCTGTTCGACCGCGTCGCAGACTATGCCATTGTCCCGCTCTTCCTCTCCTACGCTTCGGTCGGCGTGGTCATGTCGCTCAACGGACTGGCAGGGCTCGAGACCGTGACGACAGCGACCGGTTCGACCGTGAGGACCACGGTGTTCGTCATGGCAATTGTCAGGCTCGCGGCAGAGGACACCGCGCGGGCGCACTTCCCGGCCCGCCTGCGTGCCACGCAAGTGGATGTGGCCTCGGCCGGGAGTCGGGCACCGCGGTTCCTGACCATCGCAGTCTCGGCCGCTCTCTACGCCATGGGGGCCGCGCCGTTCTTCGGCCTCGGGTGGCGGACGTGGACGGTAATCGCACTCATCTCCGCCGCGCCCCTGGTGCGCACGTACCAGGAGACACTGCCAAACTTTGCGGTGGTGAACAAGTGGTTCCCGCGGGGCATCCTCCGCTCCGTCATCATGATCTTCTTCAGTGCATGGTTCGGGCGCGTCGTCCTCTCGTCTGCCGACTCCCCGCAAGATGCGGCGGCGCTGTCGGTGTTGCTGCTGTTGCCAGCTCTCGCCATCGGGATGGTCGACATATTCGCCCGCGAGGGCGACGAGTGGTCATCCACAATCCTCACGAAGGTGGCCGGCGCCGGCCTGTGGACGGTATCTGCGCTCGCACTAACAGGCGTCATCACGCCGTGAATGTTCTGATGCTCCTCGTGCCGGGTCATGCGACTACTGCCTGAGAAAGCCAACACCGACGCCCGGGTGCTCGTGCTCACGCGCAGCGTGCGCGCCTTCGTCGACGGCATCGCCTTCGTGGTCCTTCCTGCGTACCTGATCGGTCTGGGGTTCAGCGGAGTGCAGATCGGCACGGTCGTCGCCGCATCCTTGCTCGGCTCGGCCGTGCTGACCCTCGCGGCCGGCAGCGTGGCGCACCGGCACGGCCAGGTCACCCTGCTGCGCGCCGCCTGCGCCGTCATGATCGTGACGGGGATCGCCTTCGGCCTGCTCGGTTCGTTCGTGGCCCTCGTCGTCGTCGGTGTGGTGACGACCATGAACACGAGCTCGGGCGACGTCAGCCCGTTCCTGCCGCTGGAGCAGTCCATCCTCAGCGGGACGGTTCCAGATGCAGACCGGACTTCGGTTTTCGCCCGCTACAACCTGTTCGGCAGCCTGGTGGGAGCAGCCGGTGCGCTCTGTGCGGGCGTCCCCGTGTGGCTCGCGAGGAGCACCGGCCACGCGGAACAGACGGGACGCCAGGGAGCCTTCGTGCTCTACGGTCTCGCCGGTTTCGTGCTGCTCGCTGCGTACTCGCGTCTCTCCCCTCTGCCGGCATCAGCCGGGGGCAACGGCAGGGCAGCTCTTAGCCCGGGCTCGCGGCGCATCGTGCTCAGGCTCGCCGCGCTCTTCAGCCTTGACTCCCTGGGCGGCGGCTTCGCGACGCAGGCGATCTTCGCCATCTGGGTCTTCGGCCGGTTCGGGCTGTCGGTCGAGTCGCTCGGCGTGGTTTTCTTCGCGGCCGGGATCCTCTCCGCGTTCTCGTCCCTGCTGTCGGTGCGGGTGGCCGCGCGCATCGGGCTGGTGCGGACGATGGTCTTCACGCACATCCCCGCCAGCCTCCTGCTCGTGCTCGTGGCCCTCTCGCCCAACCTGTGGACAGCGATGACACTGTTTGTCCTGCGCGGGCTGCTCAGCCAGATGGACGTGCCGGTGCGCACCAGTTACGTGATGGCAGTCGTCGCACCTGCGGAGCGGGCGGCGGCGGCGAGCATCACGAACGTGCCGCGCAGCCTCGCGTCCGCGTTACCCCCGGTGCTGGCGGGGTGGATGCTCGACATGTCAGGCTTCGGCTGGCCGCTCATCATCTGTGCGGCCTGCAAGATCACCTACGACGTGCTGCTGCTCCTCATGTTCAGGGACGTGCGGCCCCCAGAGGAACTCTGACCCGACCCGGGCAACTAGCGGCAGGTCGGCCTGAGCGAGCCGTTCGCCACGCCGTCACGCAGGGCGGTCTTCAGGAACTTGCCAGCGGCGTTGCGCGGGAGCGGCTCGTTCATGATCACCACGTGGTTCGGCACCTTGAACGACGAGATCTTGCCGTCGAGGAACTTCCACAGGTCCTCGGCAGTGAAGGCAGCGCCCTCCTTCGGGAAGATTGCGACCGCGACCTCCTCACCCAGGCGCTCGTGCGGCACGCCGAACACGGCGGCCTCGTACACAGCCGGGTGCTCGTAGATGGAGCCCTCCACCTCGGTGCAGAAGACGTTCTCGCCGCCGCGCAGGATCATGTCCTTGATGCGGTCCTTGATGTAGAGGAAGCCCTCGTCGTCGATGTAGCCGCCGTCGCCGGTGTGCAACCAGCCGTTCTCGATGGTCTCGGCCGTGGCGTCCGGGCGGTTCCAGTAGCCGCGGATGAGCATGGGGCCGAACATCATGATCTCGCCGTACTCGTTCGGCCCGAGGGGCTTCTTGGTGACCGGGTCCCACACCGCGAGCTGCATCGGACGGATGGCGCGGCCCGTGGAGGTGGGACGGTCGGTGTAGAACTTGCCGGTGTTGCCGGGCCCGAACGCATTTGTCTCGGTCATGCCATAGCCCAGCTGCGGCCCGCCCTTCTTGATGCTCTTTGCCACCTTGTCCACGAGCGTGGCGGGCGCCGGCGCACCGCCGCCGCCGACTGCCTTCAGCGACGAGGTGTCGTACTTGTCGAAGTCCGGGTGGTTCACGAGGTCCCAGCTCTGCGTGGGCACGCCCACGAAGTTGGTGATGCGCTCCTCCTGGATGATCGGCAGGGCCTTGCCGGCGTCCCACTTGTACATGATCACCAGCTTCAGGCCGGCCACGAAGCAGGAGAGCATGACGGGCACGCACCCGGTCACGTGGAAGAGCGGCACGATGAGGATAAACGACGTGGGGAACTCGCTCTGGGACATCAGCTTGTCCTCGGCGTCGCTCGCGAGCGACAGCACGCCGTTGCGCGCCGAGAACGCCATCAAGGAATTGACGACCGCGCGGTGCGTGGAGACGGCCCCCTTCGGGCGGCCGGTGGTGCCGGAGGTGTAGAGGATCGTGCAGTCGTCGTCAGGCTGGATGTCGGCCACGAGCGGCCCAAGGCCACTCTTCACGGCCTTCGACCACTCGTCGATGTCGGGGCCGACCTCTGTCTCCGGACGAGCGATCAGCATCTTCACGCCCATGGCGCGGGCCACGTGGTGGGCGGTGTCGATGCGCTGCTGGTCACCGATCAGCACCTTCGCACCGGAGTCCTCCAGGGCGAACTTCATCTCGTCCTCGGTCCACCATGCGTTGAACGACACGTTGACGGCGCCGACCGACACGATGGCGGCGAAGGAGATGATCCACTCGGGGTAGTTGCGCATGGCCACGGCCACGCGGTCGCCCTTCTTCACACCGTGGGTGTTGACGAGCAGGTGCGCCAGACCGTCGACCTCGTCGATCACGCGGGCAAAGGAGTACCTCTCGCCCTCGTACAGCAGGAACGTGGCATCACCGTGGGCGCGGGCACCCTGCAAGGCGAGAGCCAGGTTCGGCGGCGCATTCTTGAAGACCTCCATCTTGACCCCGAAGACCTCGGTCTCGGTGAGCTCGAACGGGGTACCGGAACCCGGGTCCAGAACGGCCTTCTGTGCGTCGGTCCAAGACAGTGCCATTGCGTTCCCCCGGGATTCAGTTGTGCTCAAGATTGTGGTCAGACCGCCGGCAGGGCGGACTGGTGGAGCTGAGGGGAATTGAACCCCTGACCTCTTCATTGCGAACGAAGCGCTCTGCCAACTGAGCTACAGCCCCGTGTGCGGGACGGTGAAAAGTCTACGGGCGGACCTGCCCGGCGGCACAGCCCGTCAGGCGGCGCGATGAGTGCCGTAGTACCGACGGAGGTACTCCTGGTTGCGGATCTGCACGAGGGTGTAGCAGTACCCGCCCAGGGCGATGGCGGCGACGCCGAAGAGGTACACCATGGCGGTGGAGCCGGTGGTGAAGGCGAGGAAGAGGCTGAGGCCGTTCATGGCGACCAGGCCGAACAGCACGTTGGTGCGGCGGCGGCGCACGATCTCGCGCGGGCTCATGAACATCTGCTCGGCAGCAAAGTGGCGGCGGGAGAGCTCTGCGGTGTGGTGGCTGCGGCGGTGGCGCGGCGCAGCGGTCATGGCGTCATCCACGGGCACGAGGTGCGGACGGCCGTACCCGGGTGCCTGGCGCGGTGCCGGACGCTGGGCGAGCCTGGCCATGGGGCGCGGGCCGGGCACGAGCGGGCGGGCCATGGTGCGCATGGGGGCCTGGGAGCGGGGTGCCTGGGTGCGCTGCAGGGTGTTCAGCTGCCGGCGGAACTCCGACACGGAGGACACAGAGCCGCCGTCGAAGCGACTGCGCATCAACGGCGGAAGCAGCACGGCCATCCAGGCGGCACCGACGACGAGAAGAATCATCGTTCCCATAACGGATTCCGAGCCTAACCCGACTTTTGTCCCCGACGGACCGTTTGACACCCTTCACACATGGGAAATGATGAGAATATTGCCGTTCTGTGCAGGTTTCGCCGCGATACGCACCCTTGACACCGCCCCTGGAGCAGTCTCAGGAGGGCCTCCGGTAATCCCCGGAACGGCCCCCCGACTTCTCCCAAAGGGCCACTTCGGTGATAGTCATGGCCTTGTCCGCACTCTTGCACATGTCGTAGACGGTGAGGGCGGCCACCGAGGCGGCGGTGAGTGCCTCCATCTCCACCCCTGTCTGCCCCACGGTCTCCACGGCGGCCTCGATGCGGATGGCCGCCTGGCCAGCGGGGACGCCCCGGGGTGCGGGGTCGACCGTGATGTCCAGGGAGACGGACGTGACCGGCAGGGGGTGGCAGAGGGGGATCAGGTCGCTGGTGCGCTTGGCGGCCTGGATGCCGGCGATGCGGGCGACCCCCAGCACGTCGCCCTTCTTGATGGACCCGTCCGCGATCGCGGCGGCGACCTCGGCGGTCGTGAGCACGGTCGCGCGGGCCACGGCACGGCGCTTGGTGGCCTCCTTGCCGGACACGTCCACCATGCGGGCGTTGCCGCGGTCGTCCAGGTGGCTGAAGGTCGGCTCTGTCACGGGTGCGAGCGTACTTGTCAGTTCCGCCGCCACGGCCAGCGCACTGCCCGCTTGCCGAGGAACGCGGCAACTCCCTCGCGCACCTCGCCGCTCTGGTCCATGGCGGTCTCCCACTTCAGCGTGGTCGCGGGCTTCACGCGGCCGTCCGCGATGACCTCCTGCACCATGGCCTTCGTTGCCACCTGGGTCAGGTGCGACCTCTCCAGCAGGGTCGCCACGTAGGCGTCGATACGGGCCGTGAGGCCGTCGGCGGGCACGACCTCGTCCACCAGGCCGATGCGCAGGGCCCGCCCGGCGTCGACCAGGTCGCCCGAGAACATCAGGTGCTTCGTGGCGCTCCCCCCGATGAGGCGCACCGTGCGCTCGAGCGCGTTGGTGGGGTAGACGATGCCGAGCTTGGCCGGAGTGATCCCGAAGGTGGACCCCTCCGCGGCGAAGCGCAGGTCGCATGCCGAGGCGATGCTGACACCGCCCCCGATGCAGTTGCCGCGGATCTCGGCGATGGACGGGCCGGGGAACGCGGCGATCGCCTCCTCGGCGGCCCAGTTGATGCGTGCGTACTCCCCGCCCGGGCCGTTCGTGAGCTCGCTGATGTCGGCCCCCGCGCAGAAGTGCTCCCCCGCACCGCGGATGACGAGCACGCGCACGTCCGGGTCGGAGGAGAGTTCCGTCACGCGCTCGGCGAGCGCACCCCACATGGCGAGGGTGACGGCGTTGCGCTTGGCGGGCCGGTTGAGCGTGATGACCGCGACCCCGCCGGATGACTCCACGATGATCGGTGCGGCGTCGAGGGGCATCTCCCCCGTGGAGTCTGCGCCCGGCGGCGGCTGGATGCGGGACACGTCAGCCGCCGATCTGGCTCATGGTGCGGTTCGGCCGGATGAAGTTGACCTGGCCGATCTGGTGGCCGGCCCACTTTGCCCCGACCGCACTGGCGATGAGCGCAGCGATCTCGTCGTCGGTGCCGCGATTGCGCAGCAGGGCGCGGATGTCGGACTCGTCTGTGGCGAACAGGCACGTGCGGAACTGGCCGTCGCTCGTGAGGCGCACGCGGTCACAGTCCCCGCAGAAAGGGTGCGAGACGCTGGGGATCACGCCGACCGTGCCGCGGCCGTCCAGGTAGCGCCACCTGTCGGCGGGCGCAGCGCCGCGGGCGGGCACCGGCTCCAGCGGGAACTCCGCTGCGATGGCCGCGACTATCTCGTCCTGGGTGACCACCTTCGCGCGCTCCCATTCGTTGGTGGCGTCGAGCGGCATGAACTCGATGAAGCGGACCTCCACGCCGGTGTCCCGTCCCCAGCCCGCGAGGTCGAGGACCTCGTCGTCGTTCGCGCCGCGCTCGATGACGGCGTTCACCTTCACCGGGTCGAATCCGACGGCCTGGGCCTCGGCGATGCCGGCGAGCACGTTGTCCAGTTCGTCGCGGCGGGTCATGGCGAGGAACCTGTCGCGGCGCAGGGTGTCCAGGCTCACGTTGATGCGCGCGAGACCCGCGTCGCGCAGCTCGCCCGCGATGTTGCGCAGCGTGGCGCCGTTCGTGGTGAGGGCGATGTCAGGCGTGCTGCCGTCGGCCAGGCGCAGCGCCGCGAGGCGCGAGATGAGGAGCGGAAGGTGGGCCCGCACAGTGGGCTCGCCGCCGGTGAGGCGGAGGCTGTCCACCCCGAAGCGCTCCACGCAGATGCGTGCGACCCGCTCGATCTCTTCGTATGTGAGCACCTCGGCCCGGTCCAGCCATGTCATGCCCTCGGCGGGCATGCAGTAGGTGCAGCGGAAATTGCAGCGGTCGGTGACCGAGATGCGCAGGTCCCGCACGGTGCGGCCGAACGAGTCGACGAGGTCGACGGGCGTCGTGCTCTTGTTGGCAGCCTCCATGGGGCAAGCCTACGCAGGGGTTTCCGCGTGCGGCCCTGCGGCTCGGCAATCATCACAACCCTGTGGCTTCCTTCGGGCATAATCCTCCTGTGACCCTGCCCCTGTTCGACATCGCTGATCCCGAGCCCCGGTTGCCTCCGGGGCTGGTGCTGGTGCATGAGTGGCTCAGCCGGGCGGAGTCCGCGGCGCTACTGAGTGCAGTGGACAGCCAGCCATGGCTCCACGACCTCAAGAGGAGGGTCCAGCACTACGGATGGAAGTACGACTACACCCTCCGGGATCTGAGCCCGGACCAGTACCTGGGCCCCATCCCATCCCTTTTCGCGGAGGTCGTCGACCGACTGGCGGCCGTCCCGCAGTTCGGGGCAGAGGCAGAGCAGATCATCGTGAACGAATACCTGCCGGGCCAGGGAATCGCCGCCCATATCGACCGAGCGACGTTCGGCGAGGTTGTCGCCTCCGTCTCCCTGGGGAGCGAGTGGCCAATGGAGTTCTCCTCGCGTTCCGGTGAGACCATCGAGGTGTACATGCCCGTCGGTGCCCTGCTGCTGATGACCGGCCCTTCCAGGCACGAATGGACGCATCACATCCGGTCCCGAAAGTCGGACACCAGGGCGGGGGTGCGTGTGGCGCGAACCCGGCGCGTGTCACTCACCTTCCGCACGCTCGGTCTGCAATTCAGCAATCAGGTCGGGACGCGGAACTCTGCCGGTGACTGAGACATTCACCCAGATTGCCGCGCGGGTCACAGCACACTGGGACGGCATCTTCCGGTCGCCGAACCCGTTGATGGAGGCGATCACCGAGTGGTACGGCATCCCTTACCCCCGCACCATCGACGAACTGCCCCGTCAGGCTTCCAACCAGGGGCTCGTCTTGCCGGACACGGACTTCGAGGAGTGTCTCGCGAACGCCAGGGCTTATGCCGGGCCCCATCTCAGGCAGCTCGGCGCTGCACTCGACCATGCCACGGCCCGACCGTTGAGGGATGCCTTATCACAGCGCCATGAGGTGATTGTCGTCGATGTGGGTTGTGCCGCAGGGATCCTGGGTTTGTTCGCCGACCGGGCAGGATTCGCGCACTACGTCGGAATCGACACGAATGAGTGGATGCGGCTCCTCGCGCGAGCAGCGTTCGAGTCAACCCTGAACGACATCACACTGCAGGAGGGCCTTGCGACCGTTCCGGACCACGGCACGTATGGGTCCTTCGTGCAACGGATGCAGTACACGTTCGCGTTTGACGGCCATGGACGACCCGCAGTGGGCACCATCACCGACAACCGTCCGACTTTCGTGGTTCACGAGGGAATCGACAACCACGAGGGCTGGCTCAGGTACGTGGAGAATGTCGCATCCACCGTCGATCTGGCGGCCGCCGCGGCACGCCCGATCACGGTTCTCGCCGTCATGAATCATCTCCTGTTCCAGACGAATGACGTACCGCAGACAGTGCATTCGG
>JBJTCK010000017.1:0-8706 GCA_046091825.1 Actinomycetota bacterium
GGCATGCTGCGTGCGCATGAGTTCGACAAGGTCGAGATCCTCGCGCTCGCCACTCCCGAGCAGTCGCCCGAGCTGCTCATCGAGCTGCGCGACAGGGCGGAGCGCCTGATTGCAGGCCTCGGTCTCCCTTACCGCATCATCGAGATCTGCACCGGCGACATGGGCCAGAGCCACCACCGCAGCTTCGACCTTGAGGTGTACGCACCGGGCTGCGACAGCTGGCTGGAGGTCAGCAGCGTCAGCTGGTTCAGTGACTACCAGGCGCGCCGCGGCGACATCCGCCTGAAGCGCACCGGGCAGAAAGGCACAGAGGTCGCGAACACCCTCAACGGCTCCGCTCTCGCCGTTCCGCGGGTGTGGGCAGCAATCTGCGAGAACTTCCGCCAGGAAGACGGCAGCGTGCGCATCCCCGAGGTGCTGCACCCGTACATGCGCGGGGCAACAGAGATCCGCCCGAGGTGACCCCATGGGCATCGGGGACTACCGCATCCAGTACGAAACAGCCGGTCTGGACCGCCCGGACCTCCACGACGACCCGGTGGAGCAGCTCCTGCGGTGGTACGCCCAGGCCGAGGAGGCGGGTTGCACGGAACCGAACGCAATGACGGTGTCGACAATCGGTGCGGACGGGGGTCCAGACTCGCGCATTGTGCTCGCCCGTGCCATCGATGCATCCGGCGTCACGTTCCACACCAACCGCCGAAGCGCAAAAGGCACGGAGATCACTGCGGACGCCCGCGCCACTGCGGTGTTCGGGTGGCTGCAGATCCACCGTCAGGTGCGCATCCGTGGCAGGGTCAGCCTTGCTCCCGACGAGGTGAGCGATGAGTACTTTGCGTCGCGGCCGCGTGCCAGCAGGATCGGTGCGTGGGCATCGCCGCAGTCCAGTCCCATCGCCGGCAGGGCAGAACTCGACGCACTGATCGAGGAGACAGAGCGCAGGTTCGCCGGTGCCGACGTGCCGCGCCCGCCGCACTGGGGCGGGTACGTGCTTGGCATTGACGAGATCGAGTTCTGGCAGGGCCGGCCGAGCCGCCTCCACGACAGGTTCCGCTACACCCGGGCAGAGGGCGGCTGGCGGGTGGACCGTCTGGCCCCCTGATCCGGTGGCATCCGAAATCCGAGATTTCCGTGCTTTTGTTTGCCGTCACAGACCTCCCGGTGCACATTTTGAGCATGTCGGATGCTCGAGAGTCTGGGGAACATGGTCATGGTTGCGGACGGAACTCGTTTCAGGGTGCAGACAGGTCTGCGCGAGAAACTCGGTGAAGAGCTGGGCGACCTGGTGATGGACTACCTGCCACCCACCGACTGGGGTCAGGTCGCACGTGTCCAGGATGTCCAACTGCTGAAGATGGAACTGGATGCGCTGCGACGTGATGTCGACCGCATCGACCGCACGATGAAGTGGTTCATCGGTGTGAACGTGGCTGTGTTCCTCGTCATGTATGCACTGCAGGTGCAGACGCTGCTCCTCGTCTCGAGGCTCTAGAGCGCGTACTGTCAGCCGGGCCAGGTCACCGCGCACTCCACCAGTGCATCGATCAGGCGCTGGGTGTGCGGTGACGGTTCCGGTCCCTCCCAGTCCCAGAACATGGGGCTGGACCCGCGCACGCGCGGCGGAAGCTCCAGTTGCACCCCGGAGTGCACCGGCACGTTCACCGGGTTGTCCTGGTGCAGCCCGCGCAGGTCCTTCGGGATCTCGTCAATGTCGTCGACCACCGTGTAGGCCGGGAGGTGGTGGCGGATCGCACTGCCGAGGTGTGCGGCAAGTCTCCTGTTGCCGCCGCCCAGCAACAGCGAGGTGAAGTACCCGGCGCGCCCGTAACCGTGCACCGTGACCACGGTCTCCACGTGCGAGAGGAACCCCGCGAGTGCAGGGGACTGGTCGGAGGTGACCCGGTGCGAGGGTATGTGCCACTCAAGATTGTCCGGCTGCAGCACGCCGTAGTACGAGGCACCCGCCCGTTCCGCGGCCGCGCGCGCAATCACGTCCGTGACCTGCTCCAGCTCGCCGCCGTGGAACGCCATGAAACCGAACGTCCCACGGAGTTCGCACTCCTCCCGCACGCCGTCCATGGCGAGGAGCTCCGAGAACTGCACGGTCAGGCTTCCTGCCCGCGTCGTCGCACGACGAGCAGGGCGGCACCGCCGGTCACGGCAACGAGGATGATGCCCAGTCTCCACGCACCCTGTTCCTGCAGGAACGAGGCGATTGACGACTGCCAGCCGTCCACCCTGCTGATGACCGCATCGCCACCGCGCCCGGTGACGGCGCCCCACCAGTACCACGTGAGATACGCACCCGTCAGCGTGACGAGGAGTCCCGAGACTGTGTCGAAGTGGCGGAGGCCGCGGCGCAGGAAGCGCACAAATCCGGTCCTCGCAAGCGCCATGGCGACTGTGAGCGACGTCACCAGTAGTCCCATCCCGAGTCCGTAGAGGACCACGCTCAGCACACCGCTCGCGAAGCCGAACCGTCCCACGGACCCGAGGATGACGGTGGTGAGGAAACCGATGGTGCACCCGATGGACGCGACCGCATAGGCCAGGCCGAACATGAACATGCTGCGCACCGTCCTTGCGCGTTCGGTGGCGAGGTTCGGGGTGATGATCCGCGGCTTCCACCCGGTGAGCATCGCGATGCCCATGGCGAGCAGTCCCAGGCCGATGATGAGCGATGCGTACTTGGCGTTCTGTTCGATGACGTCCGTGAAGAGCCGGGAGATGATGCCGACCACCACGAAGAGGGAGACAAACCCCGCGGAGACGGAGGTCCCGACACGCAGTGCCCGTGCCACCGCGACCGTCCGTGAACTGTCGACGGCAGTCTCCTCGCCCAGGTAGTAGACGAGGTACGTGGGCAGCAGCACGAAGCCGCACGGGTTGACGGCGGCGAGGACACCCAGCACGAAGCTGTAGGCGAAATTCCCCTCGAGCACGGTCAGGACCCGACCCCTGCCCTGGCGAGGTTCGCCCGGAGGTCATCCTCCGTGAGTTCCCCTGCGTGCATCGACACCACTCTCCCGGCAGAGTCGAGGAAGTAGGTGGTCGGCATTGTGCCGACCTGTGCCTCTGCAGACTGCTCGCCGGAGCGGTCCAGGAAGTTGGGGTACGTGGCCCCGTGCGTGTCGAGGAACTCTCGCGCGGTGGTGACCGTGTCGTTCGGGCTGACCCCGATGAAGGCCGCGCGGCCCGCAAACTCCCCGGCGGCGGCCGCCAGGACAGGCATCTCCCGACGGCAGGGCTGGCAGGTGGAGTACCAGAAGTTCACGACAGCAGGGAGGCCGCCGGTGTCCGGGACGGCCAGCTCACCGCTCTCAACGGAGATCATCCTGGCGAAACCGAACTGTTCGCCGGTCGTGTCGACATTCGTGCCGATCCCGGGTTCCTGGGTGAGGCCGGGATCGGTGAGTTTGGCGTCGACGTCGTCGGAGGACCGGCTCAGGGCCCATCCCCCGACGACGCCAACAATCAGTGCAATGAGGACCGCTCCAGCGGCTCTGCGCGAGCGGATCCGGTCCATGCACTCAGGCTACGAGGTGTGCCGGGATCGGTACCTCGTCGATCTGTGTGACTTGTCGTGCCTTCACGGGTGGGCGCCCGCGGGGCTTGCGTCCCGCGACCACACGGCCCATCTCCAGCTGCTCGCCGCCCCAGACTCCCCAGGGCTCCTCGCGTTCGAGTGCCCCGGTCAGGCACTCCTGGCGGCTCGAGCACTTGGAGCAGATCGCCTTGGCGCGCTGCACGTCCACCCACTCCTCGGAGAAGAACAGGTAGCTGAGGGTGCCGTTGCCGTCGGAGCAGCGCTTCGCCGAGAGGGTGACCGGTTGCTCGAGGAGGCTGGCGCCCCCCATGTCCTTGTTGACTGCTGTGTACATGTCTCGTGGTTTCCTTTCCTGTGGGGAGAGACCTGGGTGTCTTCGGGGCAAACAAAAAGGCCGCCTGGGTTGGTAACCCGGCGGCCTCTGGAGGTTCTGTTTCGCTGTTTGCTAGTGCGAAACCTCACAGGGCGGCCGGGTGAGACGCTTATTTGCGTGCTTCACGGCCTTGGTAAACCACATGCCATAGGACGGCGTGGCTGCCATGGACGACGGCATGGCAACGACCACGGCTGCTGCCGTGGTTGCTGCGGTTGCGGTCGCGTGTGCCCTGTTCATGACCCTGCAAGGCAACCACACGGGACCGGGGGCGGTCAAGGGGATTTATCCACCGGGATCTGTTCGACCTGTTGGGGCGGCGCTTTCCCTTGCGGGAGTAGGGTTTCGTGGATGTCCTTCGCCCCGGCCGCACGGAGTTTCGAGATGGCCGGTCCCACGGGGACAGGCCGGACCTTCACTGCCAGGAGGCGGGTCAGGCTGGGGGACGCCACCCCCAAGGGGCGTCTGCGGCTGGACGCCACAGCCCGGTACCTGCAGGACGTCTCCAACGACGACACACGGGATGCCGAGTGGAGCGACCCGCACTGGTGGGTCGTGCGCCGCACCGTGATCGACGTGCTGTCTTTCCCCGAGTACCTCCAGGAGATCGACCTCACCACGTGGTGCGGAGGGACGGGGTCGCACTGGGCAGAGCGCCGCACCCGGATCACCTCCCTGGACGGTGACGTGCTTGTGGACGCCGCAGCACTGTGGGTGCACGTGGACCGTGACAACCTGCAGCCGAGCCGGGTCCCCGGCGACGTGGCGGCGATCCTCGCGGAGTCGTCTGCCGGCCGCACGGTGGGTGCGCGTCTGTTGCTGCGCGAGAGGGACTTCGACACGGCCGCCGCGACGGTGGCCCCGTGGCCGCTGCGGTTCAGCGACTTTGACGCTGTCGGCCACATGAACAACGCCGCCTACTGGGAGGTGCTTGAGGAGCACATGGCCGGTGACATCACGGCAAGGTCGGGGCTGCGGGCTGTGGTCGAGCACGTGGTGCAGGTGGAGCCGGGCCATTCCCTCATGCGGGCATCAGCACCGGGCGACGGGGTGTCGGTGCAGATGTCTGTGAACGGCACCGTGCACGCGGCCGCGTGGGCCGGGCCTAGTGCCTGATGACGTACTCGTAGACGCCGTCGTTGTCGCGCTGCTCGAAGTCGCCGAGGATCCGCAGGTGCTCGAGGTGGGCGTAGGCCTCGCTGTCGGCCATGGAACCCTGTGCCCGCGGCGAGAAGAGATGCTGGGCGAACTCGTTCACGGTGGCGGGCCTGTCGAAGTCGATGCTGACGCTGCGGATCTTCTCCAGACGGTCGCGGTGGTGCTGCTTGATCTGCTCCACGCGCTCGCCAGTGTTCGTGAACGGCGTGCCGTGGGAGGGAAGGGAGATGCGCACATCGGAGGAGAACGCCGCAATCTTGTCGAGCGACCCGAAGAACAGGGTGAGCGGGTCGCCGTGCGCGGTCAGACCGCTGATGTGCGGGGTGATCGTCGGCAGTACGTGGTCGCCGCTGAGCAGGGTGCCCGTCTCGGGGTCGAAGAGGCACAGGTGGTCGGCGGTGTGGCCGGGCGTGTGCACCGGCACCCACTGGCGCCTGGCGAGGGTGACGCGCTCGACGTCGCCGATGCGCACGGTGGGAGTGGGCACCTTGAGAAGGCGCGGGAAGCGGCTTGCGATGCGGAAGCGCATCTTGCGCCCGAACTCCATCTGCATCGGCTCGCCACCCCACGGCGGAGGGTCGAACGGGCTTCGCATGAACGTGGCCGCCTCCTCCACCGAGAGGTCCGGCGGCTCCGTCGGGTCGAAGAAGGTGCGGAAGAGCCGGTGGGTGACGATGTCGGCACCGGACTCGGCTCGGATGCGCTCGGCACCGCCGTAGTGGTCGGGGTGGCTGTGCGTGACGATGACCGTGTGCACGCGACGCAGCGGCACGCCGACCTGGGCGAGGCGCTCCTGGAGGGCCACCCACGATGCCTTCGTGGGCATGCCCGGGTCCACCACTGTGACGCCCCTGTCGTCCTCCATCACGTACATGTTCACGTGACCGAGGCCCGTGATGTTCGCCGGCAGCTGGGTGCGCAGGATGCCGGGTGCGACCTCCGTGATCTCGTCGGTGGCCTGCAACTGCTCGGACTTGGTGGGCTTCGCGGTGCCGCTCACGGTGTGCCCCCGGCTCCGCCCTTGTCGGCGTTGGGGCGGAACACCTTCTCGCGGTAGAAGCGCAGTTCCTCGATGCTCTCGCGAACGTCGTCGAGTGCGCGGTGGGTGCCGCCCTTCGCGCCGCGCGCGTGCTCCAGGCCGGGGTACCAGCGCTTCACCAGTTCCTTCACGGATGACACGTCCACGATGCGGTAGTGCAGCCAGTCCTCGATCTCGGGCATGTGGCGGGCGAGGAACCGGCGGTCCGTGCCGATGGAGTTGCCCGCGAGGGGGATCTTGCGGGGCTCCGGGCTGTGCAGCTTCATGAATTCCAGCGTCCGGAGCATCGCTTCGTCATGGCTGACGGTGGAGGACCTGATCGCCTCGAGCAGGCCGGAGGTGGTGTGCATGTTGGTGACCACCTCGTCCATTCGGGCGAGCACGTCATCTGGCTGGTGGATGACCAGGTCCGGGCCCTCGGCGATGACGTTCAGGTCGTCGTCGGTGACGAGGGTGGCTATCTCCACGATCACGTGGACAGAAGGGTCGAGACCTGTCATCTCGAGATCCATCCAGAACAGCACCGACCCAATCTATTGCGTGCACGCGATTCCAGCCGAGCCGTGTCGGGGCCGTAGTTTTGGGGCGTGATCGACATCAAGGTGAAGCGGCTCGACCCGGGTCTGCCCCTGCCAGCTGCTGCCCACCCAGGGGACGCGGGAGTGGACCTCTTCGCCCGCGAGGATGCCGTCGTCGCCCCCTCGGGCGGACGCGTGCTGATGCCCACGGGCATCGCCATCGCGATCCCGGTGGGTCACGCCGGGTTCGTGCTGCCGCGAAGCGGCCTTGCACTGAAGCACGGCATCTCCGTGGTGAACGCACCGGGTCTCATCGACAGTCTCTACCGCGGAGAGCTGAAGGTGGTGCTGCTGAATACCGACCAGTCGCGGCCGTACCACGTGCACCGCGGCGACCGGATTGCCCAGCTGGTGATCCAGAAGGTCGAGGAGGTCACCTGGGTCGAGGTGGATGCACTGGATGAAAACGACCGCGGCGGCGGGTTCGGCCACAGCGGCCGCTGAACCGTCAGCCGCGGGGCAGACGCGAGGACAGCACGCCGGATTCCGCCAGGGCGGCAATCTCGTCCGTGCCCATGCCGAGCATGGAAGAAAGGACCGCGGCATTGTCCTCCCCGCGGTACCTGGAGGAACCACGGATCGACGTGTCCGAGCCGGAGAACACCCACGGCGAGTTCGGGATGCGGAAGGTGCCCCCGTTGCGGTCATCGACGTCCGTTGTGACGCCACGGTCCGCGCCCCAGTCCGTCGCGACCAGTTCCGGCATCGTGCGCAGCACGCCGAACGCGAGACCTGCGCGGTCGCACTCCTTCTCCATCGTGGCGGCATCGGGGAACGACGCGGCCCAGTCACGGATGATGCCCAGCAGTTCCCCGATGTTCCTCTTGCGCGATGCGACATCCACGAAGCGCGGGTCGTCCGTGAGGTCCGGGCGGCGGAGTGCGTCGACGAACAAGTTGAAGGTGCCGGCCTCCGCGGGGTGACCACTGATGAGCACGTCGCGGCCGTCACCCACGGTGAGCACCGGATAGTCACCCGGCTGGAACGAGCGGATCACGTTGTCGCTGACCTCGCCCTCGAACAGCTCGCTCTGGGTGTGCTCGTTGATGTACAGCATGGTCTGGGCCATCGACACGTCAATGCGCTGGCCCTCGCCGGTGGTGACGCGCTGGAACAGTGCCGCGAGAATCGCCGCCGCCGTCTCCATGCCGGTGTAGACGTCGCCGTGGCTGTGGGGGTCGTTGCCGAGGTGACCGTTGTGGGCGCGCGACTGGATGCCCGTCATCCCGGCCTCGGCATTGATGACGCTGGCGTACGCACGCCGGTGCGTCCATGGCCCGGTGTGCCCGTAGCCGCTGATGGACGCGTAGACGAGGCGCGGGTTGACGGCGTGCACCGCATCCCAGCCGAGCCCCAGCTTGTCCATCACTCCTCCGCGGTAGTTCTCCACCAGCACGTCGCACTGTGCGGCGAGACGCAGGATGATGCCGATCGCCTCGGGGCGCTTCAGGTCGAGGGAGATGTTGTGCTTGCCGATGTTCTGCTGGGTGAAGTACGTGGACACCGAACCGACGCGCGGGTATGCGAAGCGGGTGAGGTCACCGTCGGGCGGCTCCACCTTGATGACCTCGGCCCCCAGGTCGCACAGCATCCGTGTGCAGTGCGGACCGGAGAGCACGCGCGTGAAGTCGAGTACGCGGATACCGTCCAGCGGGCGCGCGGCGGTCGATCTGTCCTTGCTTGTGTCCACGGCGTCATGAACCGTAACGGAGGTGCCATCCTCCTGCCCAAGCCGGCAAGAAGGAGAGAACCGTGGAGGCCCCGCACCACCACCGCAACGTGCACGTGAGGGCCGCCCAGGAGGACCACATGCACCACCGACGGATAGACGACCCCGTCTTCTATGACAACGTGCTGGCCGGGCTGCCCCCGACAACGACCTGACGTCCATGACCGAGGGCCAGATCCTGGCCGCCGCCAGGCTCTGGCTGTCGCACCATTCCCTCATGCGCTGAGAGCCCGTACGATGCGGGAATGACCACCGTCGAGAACAAGCCCAACCCGTTCCTGC
>JBJTCK010000018.1:0-35506 GCA_046091825.1 Actinomycetota bacterium
GTGGTCGTGAAGATGAGGAGCGCGTATACGTGGCCGTCGTTCGCGCGGGAGCCGTGGCTGTCGACGAGCGAGTAGAGGGCGATGAAGGAGCCCACGACCAGTGCGGCGCGCGCGTGTGCGTTGTCGGCGTGGCCGGCGAGCAGGATGATGCCGCCCACCGCGACCGCGATGCCCACCACCATGAGCGGCGTCAGGTGGTCATCGAGGAAGAGCACACCGCCCGCCGCCGCGAGGAGTGCGCCGGACCCCCTCGCGATCGGGTAGGTCACGGAGAAGTCGGCGAGGTCGTAGGAGCGCGCGAGCGCGACGATGTAATAGAGGTGGATGAGCCCGCTCGCCACGGCCGGCCACCAGACGAACCCGTCGGGAATGCCGACGGCGAGAGAGATGACGAGGCCGCCGACGCCGGCCATGGTCATCTGCCCCCAGAGGGCGATCCACCTGTCGCCGCTCTGTTTCACCCACAGGTTCCACGCTGCGTGCAGCACCGCGGCGGCAAGGGCGAGGAGGGTGGCGGTGAGCACGGTCCCCGACACTATGCGTAGCCTTGCGGAATGTCCGCGACCGCCTCACGACCGATCGGCATGTTCGATTCCGGTTTCGGCGGTCTCACCGTGGCGCGCGCCGTGATCGACCTGCTGCCGAACGAGGACATCGTCTACGTGGGCGACACCGGCCGCTACCCGTACGGCCCTCGGCCCGCTGACGAGGTGCGGGGTTTCGCCCGCGAGCTCGCGTGGAGCCTGGTGGAGGACCACAACGCGAAGGCCGTGGTGGTGGCCTGCAACACGGCGGCGGCGGTCGCGTTCGATCTGCTGCGCGAGGAGCTGCCGGTGCCGGTCATCAGCGTGATCGAGCCCGGTGCCCGTGCGCTATCGCTCGCCACCCGCAGTGGCCGGGTCGGCGTCATCGGGACAGTGGGCACGATCTCGTCGGGTGCGTACCAACGGGCGCTCGCCGGCGTGGATGCCGCGCTCGACCTCACCGCCGCGGCGTGCCCCGGCTTCGTCGAGTTCGTGGAGCGCGGACAGACATCGGGTGACGAGGTGATGCTGCTCGCCGAGAGGCTGCTCGCGCCTATGGTCGCCGCCGGGGTCGACTCTCTCCTGCTGGGGTGCACCCACTACCCGTACCTGTCGCGGGTCATCAGCGAGGTGATGGGGTCGGGCGTGGTTCTCGTCAGCAGCGCCGACGAGACCGCGTTCGCCCTCGCCCAGTTGATGCGCGACGCCTCGCTCGGCGCGCACCCGGCACGCACGGGCACCCACACGTTCCTCTCCTCCGGGGATGTCGAGTGGTTCGCCGACCTGGGGCGCAGGCTGCTCGGGCCGGAACTGATGCAGGCGGGCCGCTGGTCCAAGAACTAGACAAGTGGTCATGAGCAGACCAGACGGACGCACCCCCGACCAGCTTCGGCCAATCTCGTTCCAGCGGGACTTCACGGAGATGGCCGCCGGTTCGGTGCTCGTCAGCTTCGGCCGCACGCGCGTGCTGTGCACCGCGTCCGTCGAAGAGGACGTGCCGCGCTGGATGAAGGGCTCCGGCAAGGGATGGGTGACGGCCGAGTACTCGATGCTCCCCGGCTCCTCGCCGGAGCGCGTGGACCGCGAGGCCGCCAAGGGCAAGCAGAGCGGCCGCACCGTGGAGATCCAGCGCCTCATCGGGCGTTCGCTGCGCGCGGCGTGCGACATGCGGGTGCTCGGCGAGCGGCAGATCCAGGTCGACTGCGACGTTCTCCAGGCCGACGGCGGCACGCGCACGGCGAGCATCTGCGGCGGGTACCTCGCCCTCCACGATGCCGTCACCCGGCTGGTGCAGAACGGCGCGGTCAAGGAGAACCCGCTGCATTCGTACTGCGGCGCGATCTCCGTGGGCGTGCACGGCGGGGTCCCGGTGCTCGACCTGCCGTACGCGGAGGACTCCACCGCGGAGGTGGACATGAACGTGGTGATGCTGCGTCCTGTCGCCGGCGGGGAGTCGAGGTTCGTGGAGGTGCAGGGAACCGCCGAGGGGCTCGCGTTCACCCGGGGGGAGCTTGACTCCCTGCTCGAGCTGGCCCACACCGGTCTCGACCGCATCTTCGACCTGCAGGCGGGCCTCCTCGCCACGGCCCCCGAGCCACGGCCGATCGGCCGCTGAGCCGCGTGCGACTGGTCTGCGCGAGCGCGAACCCCGCGAAGGTCGCCGAGCTCGCGCGGCTCATGCCCCCGCGAGTGGACCTGCTGCCGCGCCCGTCGTCAGTCGGTGACGTGGAGGAGACGGCGCCCACCCTGCAGGGCAACGCGATCATCAAGGCCGTGGAGGTCGCCAACCACGTGGAGGGCTGGGCGATCGCTGACGACACCGGCCTCGAGGTGAACGCGCTCGGGGGCGAGCCCGGCGTGAGGTCGGCCCGGTACGCGGGGGAACCGGCCGACGACGCGCGCAACAGGGCGAAGCTGCTGGCCGCGATGGAGGGCGTCACCGACAGGTCGGCGCGGTTCCGCACCGTCGTGGCGGTCGTGTCGTGGCAGGGCGACATGCACTACGAGACGGGGGAGTGCATGGGGACGATCGCCACGGAGGAGCGCGGCACGAACGGTTTCGGCTACGACAGCATCTTCGTGCCCGACGAGGGCGACGGGCGCACGTTCGCCGAGATGGCGCCGCACGAGAAGGACGCGATCTCGCACAGGGGGCGCGCGATGGCGAACGTGCCGTCTCTCCTCGCGCGCATCACGGGCACCTCGCCGGCCTGAGGCGGCCGGCAGGGGTCACCAGCCGCGCAGGTCGATCTCCCAGGTGCCGAGCACGCCGCCGAACTGGTCGGCCACGTAGGCGACGTCGTGCATGGCCATGGTCGGGTCGATGTGGGCGGGCGTCACGAACACCCGCTCACCCGGCCTCATCCGGGGTGACTCGCCGGCCGGGGCGAAGGTCGTGTGCTCGTCGGAGCAGAACCACACGTCATAGCCCTCGATGGTCGGGTTGCCGTGGTCCATCCCGAGGGACTTCAGTCCCACGTCGCACACCGACCACCTGTCGTTCGCGGAGATCACCGTGCCGACGACCCACGCCGCCTGGGCGAAAGGGATGCCGAGCTGCGAGTACTGGGTGTCCATGAGCGCGTAACTGCCGGCCTGGACCTCGTTCACGGTGGTGCCGGCGAACATGTCGTAGGTGCCAGTGCCGCCGGCCGAGACGACCTCGCCACCGACGTCGGCATGCGCAGCGGCGAGGACGGTCATCGACTCGTGGACCCGCGACTTCTTCTCGGCACGGTCGGCCACCATCATGAGGTGCCCCTCGTAGCCCATGACGCCGCGCACGTCGATGCCGCGCACGCGCGCAGCGTCGGCGAGGCGGCCGGCCTCGCCGGGCATCACGCCGCAGCGGGGCAGCCCCACGTTCACGTCGATGATGACGCTGCGGATGCCCGCACGGTCGGCGGCGTCGAGGGTGTCGCGGGAGTCGATCGCCACAGTGACGAGGGCGGATTCCTGCGCCGCAGCGAGCGCGGACAGCCGGTTCTCGTCGAGGGTCTCGTTCGCGAGCAGGAAGTCCTCTCCGGTTCCCTTTGCCACGAGTCCGAGGATCTCGCGCGGCGTCGCACAAGTGAACGAATGGTGGCCCATCAGCACCTGCTCGGCGGCGATCCCCGAGGACTTGTGGGCCTTCACGTGCGGTCGCAGCCTGTGCCCGGGGTGGACCCTGGCCATCGTCTCGAGATTGCGGCGCATGATGTCGATGTCGATGACGACTGCGGGCGTGGGGAGGTCGTTGACGTGCACGTGCCGGCGAAGGGACTCGAACCCCCAACACGCAGGACCTAAACCTGCTGCCTCTGCCAATTGGGCTACACCGGCGTGTGGCGACAGGGTATCGGCGGCGGGGACCGCGGTGGCAGACTGGAACGGTGACTGTGACATCTCCGGCGCTCGACACCCAGACCCTCATCTCCCAGCTCGGCCTCGCCGACACCGTGGTCGACGAGGCGTCGCTCGCCAACAGCGTCCGTCGCTTCGCCGCGCAGGACATCGTGCTGCCCACGTTCGCCCAGCTCGCCGACCCGTCGCTCATCGACCCGGCCGTCACCCGCGGCGTCGACAAGGACGCCGCCGACCCGCGCAACCTCTTCCGCGTCCACTGGTACAACGACCTGAACGGCGACCGCGTGGAGGTACCCGACCACGTGGTCCTCCCGTCCACCCTGACCGGCATCGACAGCCCGGTGATCGTGGTGTTCGGCGACAGGTTCCCCATGATCACCGCGCACAAGGTGCTCGCGGCCTACTCCTGCGTCGCGCCCCGCGTGATCACCGGCCAGTTCGACCCCACACGTCACCGCGCTGTGTGGCCGTCCACCGGCAACTACGCGCGCGGCGGCATCGCCATCAGCCGCCTCATGGACTCGCGCGGGGTGGCGGTGCTCCCGGCCGGCATGTCGAAGGAGCGTTTCGACTGGCTCGACCGGTGGGTCTCGGACCCGAGCGACGTGGTGCGCACGCCCGGCACCGAGAGCAACGTGAAGGAGATCTACGACGCCTGCAACGAGATGGCGAAGGACCCCGTCAACTTCATCCTCAACCAGTTCTGCGAGTTCGGGAACCCTGTCGGCCACTACGAGGTCACCGGCCGGGCGCTCGCCCACGCATTCGAGCACGTGAAGGCGAATGGCCGGTCAGGGCTGCGGCTCGCCGCGTTCACCTCCGCCACCGGCTCGGCGGGCACGATCTCCGCCGGAGACCGCCTGAAGGACCTCTACGGCACGAAGATCGTCGCTGTGGAGGCACTCGAGTGCCCGACCATGCTCGAGAACGGTTTCGGCGAGCACAACATCCAGGGCATCGGCGACAAGCACATCCCGCTCATCCACAACGTGATGAACACCGACGTGGTGGTGGGCGTGTCCGACCGCGCCACCGACGAGCTGGACGTGGTCTTCAACACGCCCGCAGGCCAGAAGTACCTGGCCGACCGCCACGGCGCGGGCCCCGAACTCATCGAGGCGCTGACGCACTTCGGGTTCTCCTCCATCTGCAACGTCATCGCCGCAATCAAAACCGCCGAGCTCCTCGGCCTGGGTGCCGACGATGCCATCGTCACGGTCGCCACCGACGGCAGCGCGCTCTACCCGAGCGAGCGCGAGAAGACGCTCGCGCGCCGTTTCCCCGACGGCTTCACGGAGGTGGACGCCGCGGAGGTCGTGGGCATGCACCTGTCCTCGATCGACACCGGCAACATGATCGAGTGCACCGAGCGCGACCGCAACCGCATCTTCAACCTCGGTTACTACACGTGGGTCGAGCAGCAGGGCACCCCGCTCGAGGTGTTCGAGGCGCGGCGGTCACAGGACTTCTGGCGCGGCCTGCGCCGCTATGCCCCCATGTGGGACGAGCTCATCACCGAGTTCAACGCGCGCGTGGCCGCAGCGCGCTGACCCATGCCGACCCTTGACCGTCCCGGCGTGTCGGGGATGGTCTGTGC
Organism: Actinomycetota bacterium; assembly: GCA_046091825.1. Lineage (GTDB taxonomy): Bacteria > Actinomycetota > Acidimicrobiia > Acidimicrobiales > Ilumatobacteraceae > UBA2093. Next base: position 5,467 of record JBJTCK010000018.1, read on the forward strand.
GGCATGCGGCATCGAGGTGCCGATCGACGCGGGTGTGCTCGTGTGCCCGGCCTCGTCCCCGTCCGACAGGCACCATGTCCTGCACTTCGTCGATGCTGTCGCCCCGTTCCGCCCGCTCGACCACCCGAACCCGTTCGTCGCCTACCGCGCGTACCTCGCGGTCGACGCGCTCGGCGCGGCGTGGGGGCTGGACGACGCGCGGCGGCTCGCGGTCATCGAGGACCTGGACGCCGCCGTGGCCCGTGTCGCCGGCACGGGCTTCCGCCGCACCCCGCTCGCGCGGGAGGACAGGCTCTCTGATGCCCTCGGGTTCGCCCCGGAGGGCGGAATCTGGGTGAAGGACGAGACGCACAACGTGGGCGGGTCGCACAAGGCGCGGCACCTCTTCACGGAGATGGTGCACCTGCTCATGTCGGAGGCCGCCGGCACGGCACGGTGGGGTGACGGACGCAGGCCGAGGCTCGCCATCGCATCGTGCGGGAACGCCGCGATCGCCGCGTCCACCATCGCGCGTGCGGTCGACTGGCCCATCGACGTGTTCGTCCCGCCGTCCGCGTCACCGACCGTGCTGGCCGCCCTCGGGTCGCTCGGTGCGACCGTCACCGTGTGCCCACGCCTCGAGACCGACCCCGCGGGCGACCCGTGCGTGCTCCGTTTCCGCGAGACCGTCGCGGCGGGCTCCGTGCCGTTCGGCGTGCAGGGCACGGAGAACGCCTGGTGCAGGGACGGCGGCCGCACACTCGGCTGGGAGATCAGCGACGTGATGGGCCACCGTGCCGACCGCATCTTCGTGCAGGTGGGCGGCGGTGCCTTCGCCGCGTGCGTCGGTGCCTCGTTGCGCAGTTCGGGCGTCCACCCGGTGCTGCACGCCGTGCAGGCGGAGGGGTGCGCGCCGCTGGAGCGTGCCTGGCGCCGTGCACTCGCGACGGGCGGCGTCGACAACGTGGGTGCGCGCTGGGGGGACTGCATGTGGCCGTGGGAGGAGGAGCCGTCATCGCTCGCCGACGGGATCCTCGACGACGAGACCTACGACTGGATCGGGGTCGTCGACGCCATGGCACGCACGGGCGGGTCGCCTGTCGTGGCTCGGGAGGAGCACATCGTGGAGGCGCACAGGCTTGCCCGTGAGTTCACCGGGATCGACGTCAGCCCCACCGGGAGCGCGGGGCTCGCGGGCGTGCTGGCACTGCGCGGCACCATCGCGGACGCCGAGCGCGTGGTCGTGGTCTTCAGCGGGGTGCGCCGCTAGTCCACGTGCCGCTGGTCTGCCTCGACCTCGTGCAGTCTCCCGGTCTCCACGTCGCAGACGAAACCGCGGATGTGGTCCTTCTCCACGATGAACGGGCTCGAGTGGAGCCGCGACATGCTCTGGCGGACGTCCACGTAGGGGTCCGCGAAGGTCTCGATTGCCCACCACGGCTTGATGCCGCATTCCTTCTCGATCTCGGCCTTGAAACTGTCCTCGCTAACGGTCTGCAGGCCGCAGTTCGTGTGGTGGATGAGCACGATCTCCTGAGTCTTCAGCAGGCGCTGCGAGACGACGAGCGAACGGATCACGTCGTCCGTGACGACACCCCCCGCGTTGCGGATGATGTGGGCATCACCATGGTCGAGGCCGAGCATCTGGAAGATGTCCATGCGGCTGTCCATGCACGCGACGATGGCGAGGTGACGGCGTGGACTGAGCGGGAGCCCCTGGTCGGCGAAGCCCTCCGCGAACCGCTCGTTGTGGACGAGGAGCTCGTCGGTGCTCGGGGAGAACGGGTCGACAGGCGTCACCTCACCAGTATTGCTGTCGGGGTGCCGCGCGGACGCACGGTAGCCTCGGGGCCATGAGCACTCCCGGAATGCCCCTCGCCTTCGAAGGCGGTCTCGACCCCAGCGCGAACATCTTCACCCGTCTTCTGAAGAACCGCGTGGTCATGCTCGGCACCGACGTGAACGACGACATCGCGAACCAACTGTGCGCCCAGCTCCTTTACCTGGAGGGCGAGGACCCGGGCGCCGACATCTGGCTGTACATCAACAGCCCCGGAGGCTCCGTCACGGCCGGCATGGCCATCTACGACACGATGCAGTTCGTCTCGTGCGACGTGGCCACCGTGTGCATGGGTCTCGCCGCCTCCATGGGCCAGTTCCTCCTCACCGCGGGTGCACCGGGGAAGCGCTACACGCTGCCGAACGCCCGCATCATGATGCACCAGCCGCTCGCCGGCCTGCGCGGCCAGGCCTCCGACATCGCCATCCAGGCGGAACAACTGCGCTACACGAAGAAGCGCATGGCCGAGCTGATCGCGCACCACACCGGCAAGGACATCGCGACCATCCAGGCAGACAGCGAGCGCGACAACTGGTTCACAGCGGAAGAGGCCAAGGAGTACGGCCTCGTCGACTCCGTGATCGTCAAGCGCGGCCAGATCATCTGATCACGGCGCCGCTGTCGGCGCCGGAGCCGCGACCGTCGTGGTCGTTGACGGCGGGACTGTCCGCGGGGGCTCAATGCTGAGCCCGGTGGCCAGGTCCACCGCACAGGTGCTCTTCACCCAGTCACTCACGTTCTCGCTCGCCTTCTTGGCCTTGTAACTGGCATCGGCCAGTTCCTGCACCTGGGCCGGGTCCTCGGTGTCCACCCGTGCCGCCAGCCGCAACAGGTCGGTGACGATCCTCAGGTCCGGCTCGATGGCGAGCGGCGCAGTCCCGAGCAGCCTCTCGTAGCGCTCCACGATCCCGAGCGCCTGGGTCTTGGTGGTCACCTGCTCGCCGATCGCGGGCACCTCCCTCGCCAGCTGGCGGCAGAAGGCCGTGCCGGTGCGTTCGCCCCCGCCGCAACCCGCGAGTGACACCACAGCGGTCACGGCGACCGCGAGCAGCGCTGTTGTGCGGGGGGATCGTGCACACATGGCGGTCATTCTTCCAGAGACCCGCAGGGGAGGCACTGCACATGTACGCCGCAATCAACTCGTCCACGCTCCACGGTGTGTTCGGTGCGCCGATCACGGTGGAGGTGCACATCGGCCACGGTCTCCCGGGGTTCGCCATCGTGGGCCAGCCCGACGAGGCGTGCAGGGAGTCGCGCGACAGGGTGCGCGCCGCGCTCCTGTGCTCCGGGGTCGAGTGGCCGAACCGACGCATCACGGTGAATCTCGCCGGCGCCGCGGAGAAGCGCGGCGGGCCGACCGCCGACCTCGCTATCGCAGTTGGCGTGTTGGTCGCGAACGGGGCGGTGCCCGCGGACGCGGCGTTGGGCACCGCGTTCCTCGGCGAGCTCGGCCTCGACGGCTCGCTGCGGCCCGCGGCGGGTGCGGCACCCCTCGCGTTCTCTGCCGAGGGCGATCGTGTCGTCGTGCCGGCGCACTCCATCTCGGAGGCGCGTCTCGGCGCAGGCGCGCGTGCCGTGGCCGTCGCCGACCTGCGCGAGGTGATCGCCGTGCTGAAGGGGGAGGAGCAGTGGCGCAGCGCGCCGCACGACAATCTCGCAGTCGGTGCACGCGCGGTGCCCGATCTCGCCGACGTGCGGGGACAGCCGGAGGCGAAATTCGCGCTCGAGGTCGCCGCTGCCGGGTTCCACCATGCGCTGATGGTCGGGCCGCCCGGCGTCGGAAAGTCGATGCTCGCGGTGCGGCTTCCGGGCATCCTCCCGCCGCTCGGCGAGCGCGCCGCCTTCGAGGTGTCCATGGTCCGCAGTGCGGCCGGTCTCCCGCCGGAGTCGCCTGTCTCGTGGTGCCCGCCGTTCCGCGCCCCGCACCACACATCGTCCACGGTGTCGGTCGTGGGCGGCGGCTCGCCGGTGAGGCCCGGGGAGGTGTCGCTCGCGCACCACGGTGTGCTGTTCCTCGACGAGATGGGGGAGTTCTCGCCGACGCTGCTCGACGCGCTGCGCCAGCCCCTGGAGGAGGGGTCCGTGCGCATCGCGCGGGCACGCTCGTCGGTGGAACTGCCGGCCCGCTTCCTCCTGGTGGGGGCTAGCAACCCGTGCCCGTGCGCGAACGAACAGGTGACAGGGTGCGGCTGCACGCCGCAGATGAGGCGCAGGTACCTGCGGCGGTTCAGCGGGCCGCTCCTCGACAGGTTCGACGTGCGGATGTGGCTGACCCGCCCGCGGACCGAGGCGGTGATGTCGCCGGGGCGTGACGAACCGACGTCGGCGGTGGCCACGCGCGTCGCGGCCGCGCGCCGTGTCGCAGAGCAACGCCAGGGCTGCCCGAACGCGTTGATCCCGCCCGGGTTGATCGACGAGGTCGCCCCGGTGACCGGCGGGGCACGTGCCGTGCTGGAGGAGAGACTCGGCCGCGGAGACCTCACGGCGCGCGGGTACCACCGGGTGAGGCGGGTCGCGCGCACGATCGCCGACCTGCGCGGCGACGAAGACGTGGGGGAGGACCACGTCGTTCTCGCCGTCGGGCTGCGCCGCGAGATGGGGCAGCAATGAGGCACGCAGCCGGGCTCGCAGCGTTGCCGCTGCAGACACCGGGGCGCCTGCGCCGCCTCGTCGGGCTGGGTGACCCGGCATCCACGTGGGAGCGCATCATGGACGGCGAACGTGTGCTGCACGGCGTCGACGAGCGCGTGTGGCACGCGTGGCGCGGCTGCCGCGGACTCGAGGACACCGTCGCTGCGCGCTGTGCGGACGCAGGGATCGGCGTCACCTGGTTGGGAGGCCCGGGGTACCCCGCCGCACTCCTGGAGGACCCGCGCGGGCCGGGCGTGCTGTTCCACCGCGGTGACCCGGGCGTCCTCGCGCGCCGGCGGGTCGGCATCATCGGCACGCGCGCGGCGTCGAGGGCCGGCGCGGCCTTCGCGCGTCGGCTCGGCAACGACCTCGCCCTGAACGGGGTCGCCGTGGTCTCGGGGCTCGCGCGCGGCATCGACGTCGCGGCACACAGGGGGGCTCTCGCCGCGGTGTCCGGGGTGCCGGTGGCCGTCGTCGCGGGCGGGGCCGACGTGACCTACCCGCCGGAGCACGGAGCCGAGTGGGAGGAGATCGCGGCACGCGGCGTCGTCCTCTCCGAGGCCCCGCCCGGCGCGGCTCCCGAGACGCACCGCTTCCCGCTGCGCAACCGCATCCTCGCCGGGCTCTGCGAGGTCCTCGTGGTCGTGGAGTCGAGGGCGCGGGGCGGTTCCATGATCACCGTGCGCGAGGCGATGATGCGCGACGTCACTGTCCTCGCGGTTCCCGGCCCGCCGAGCATGCCCGTCAGTGACGGCACCAACGCGCTCCTGCGCGACGGGTGCGGGCCCGTCACCGACGTCGACGACGTGATGGTCGCTCTCGGTCTCGTTGCCGGGGCCCGCCTCCGTTCTGTCGACACCCGGCGCCGGCCCGCCGGGGCGGAGCAGTTCCTGCTCGCGGCGTTCGGCGGCTCGCCGAGGACGTGCGAGGAGCTCGTGCTCGCCACCGGGCGCGAGCGGTTCGACGTGGGTGTCATGCTCGGGCGCCTGGAGGCGGACGGGTGGGTGTCCCACGACAACGGGTGGTGGGAGGCGCTCACGTCCTGACCCCCGCCAAGTACGGTGGGTCACATGGGCGGAGCAGCAAGGGCGTCATCCGCACGCCCCACCACCGACACGTACGGGGTGCTGCGGCACGTGCGCACCCTGCGCGTGGCGGAGGCCGTGCGACGGTCCAGGGCCGACGTGATCGAGCGCGCCTCGGGTTTCTTCGCCGGACTGGGTGTGCACGACCCTGCGCTCGTGCGGGCCGAGCACGTGTCGGCGTGGGTTGCCCACATGGAGAGCACCGGACACACGGTCGAGACCGTTGCCCAGTCAGTGTCGGCGGTGTCGGCGTACTTTGCCTGGCACTGCCGTGAGCACCCCGCCCGCCGCGGAGAGGACCCGCGGACGAACCCGGCCCGCGGAGTGCGCACCGCGCACGGCCCGCGCTGTGCGGCGTGCTCGGCGCCGTCGGCGGCCCGCGCCGACCGTGGCTCCAGCCTGAAGGGCGCGTGCGCGGAGAGGGACTCGCGTCTGCCCGCGTGGTCGCCCTCACGGTACGAGTCATCTCTCACCGCATCGGCGGCGAACACCCGTGCCGCCTACCGGCGCGACATCGAGCTCTTCGCGGAGTGGATGACGGTCACCGCGCCCGGTGCCTCGCCGGGTGACACGGAGCGGGAGCACGTCCGCGAGTACCTCGCCGTGCTGCACGACTCCGGCGCGTCGTCGCGCACCGTGGCACGCCGTATCGCTTCCCTGCGCAGGTACTTCACCTGGGCAGTCCGGGAGGGGCTCGCTGCCGCCGACCCGACCGTGTCCGTGCACACGCCGTCTGCCAAGGGGCGCCTGCCCAGGCCGCTGGACGTCGACACCGCGGCGGAACTGGTCTCCACCGAGGACGAGGACGCGCCGGAGTGGCGCAGGGCGAGGGACCGGGCGGTGCTCGAGATCCTGTACGGCAGCGGCCTGCGCGTGTCCGAGGTGTGCGGCCTCACCCTGCAGAGCGTGTCGGCGGACGGCTCGACCCTGCGGGTCATGGGCAAGGGCTCGAAGGAGCGCATCGTGCCGGTGAGCCTGCAGGCAAAGACGGCCGTCTCCCGCTGGCGCAAGGTGCGCGACGAGGTCGCCTCCGGGAAGTCCGGTGCGTCGCTCTTCCTCGGCGCGCGGGGCGCGCAGCTGTCACGCCGCGACGTCGCGCGGCTCCTCGAGCAGGCGGCGGAGCGCGTGGGCCTGGCGGGAGGCACGCACCCCCACGCGCTGCGGCATTCGTTCGCCACGCACCTCATGGACAACGGTGCGGACACGCGCAGCATCCAGGAGCTCCTGGGGCACAGCGACGCGAGCACCACGCAGAGGTACACGCACGTCAGCAAGGAGAAGCTCCGGCTCGCCTACTCGGAGTCGCACCCGCGGGCATGAACGCGCGCCCCGTCCGTTACGGAATCGAGTCCGCGTGGCAGGCATGGCATGACACGGGCGAGCCGATGGCGAGGGAGTGGCTGGTCGTCCACTATGCCTCGCTCGTGAAGTTCGTGGCCGGCCGACTCGCCGCCGGTCTCCCGCGGTCCGTCGACACCGGCGACCTCGTGAGCGCCGGTGTGTTCGGCCTGATGAGCGCGATTGAACGCTTCGACCCCGCGAACGGCGCAAAGTTCGAGACGTTCGCGATCCCGCGCATCCGCGGTGCGATCCTCGACAGCCTGCGCGCACTCGACTGGGTCCCGCGGTCCGTGCGGTCCCGGTCGCGGTCCGTGCAGGACGCGATCGCGGTGCTCGAGCACACCCACGGGCGAACGCCGACGGACGACGAGATCGCCGCAGAGCTGTCCATCTCGGTCGACGAACTCGAGCAGTGGCTCGCCGACATCGCTGCGGGGTCGGTCGGCCCGCTCGACCACGTGGCGATGGACTCGGCACCCAGCGACAGCACCCACGAGCTGCAGCCGGGCCACGCACTCGAGCAGGCCGAACTGCGCGACGCGATGCGCAACGAGATCGGCCGCCTGCCGGAGAGGGAACAGGCCGTGCTCATCCTCTACTACGAGGACGGGCTCACGCTCGCCGAGATCGGCGAGGCGCTCGGGGTCACCGAGAGCAGGATCAGCCAGATCCACACGAAGGCCGTGCTGCAGTTGCGTGCCCGCCTTGCCTCCGCCGGCATGGGGTGAGACACATGGGGACGTGCTCGTGCGCGCCGCCCTCCTCTCGCTCTCCTGCCTGCCGGCGCCGCCCTCGGTGGCACTGCCCGGGCCCGTCATCGAGCCGTTCGTGATGCCGGCGTGCACGAGGTGCGCGGGTCACAGGGGTGTCACCGTGTCGGTGCCCCCCGGCCGGCCCGTGCGCGCGGGTCACGACGGGACGGTCGCCTTCGACGGGGCGGTCGCGGGGCGCCGGTTCGTGGTCATTCGTACCCGCCAGGGGATGCTGCTCACGTACGGTGACGTGGTGCCGTCCCCGGACCGGCCGGGTAGGGGCGAGGAGGTGCAGAGGGGCGCGGTGCTCGGCACCTCTGATGGCCGGGTGTACGTGGGGGTGCGGGACCGCGGCCTGCCGGTGCACCCGAGGGTCCTGTTCTCTGCGCAGGGCAGCCGTCTCGTGCCGCCCGCGCGCCTGCGCTGCCCCGTCAGTGCGCCTCCCGGGCCCCTTTGACCCCCGCCGGACCGCCGATAGCATGGCCCATGGCCCGGGAACCCCCGGACCACAAGACATCCATGCACACCGGCCACCTGCGGTCGCTCCGGCGTCGGACCGGTGTGTGGAAAACCGCAGAAGGAGAAAACCATGGCCGTCGTCACCATGCGACAGATGCTCGAGGCTGGGGTCCATTTCGGCCACCAGACCCGCCGTTGGAACCCCAAGATGAAGCAGTTCATCTTCGGCGAGAAGAACGGCATCCACATCATCAACCTCGACCAGACGCTCGAGCGTGTCGAGACCGCCTACGTGTTCGTGCGTGACCTCGTCGCCAACGGCGGCACCGTGCTGTTCGTGGGCACCAAGAAGCAGGCCCAGGACCCCATCCGCTCCTACGCGGAGAAGTGCGGCATGCCATGGATCAACGAGCGCTGGCTGGGCGGCATGCTCACCAACTACGAGACGATCTCGAAGCGCGTCAGCAAGATGCAGGAGTACGAGCGCATGCGCGCCTCCGGCGAGTTCGACGCGATGCCGAAGAAGGAGGCCCTCCTCCTGACCCGCGAGCTGGAGAAGCTGCAGAAGAACCTCTCGGGCATGGCCGGCATGTCCCGCCGCCCCGATGCTGTCTTCGTGCTCGACACGATGAAGGAGCACATCGCAGTGACCGAGGCCAACAAGCTGAAGATCCCCGTGGTCGCCGTGGTCGACTCGAACGTCGACCCTGACGTCGTGCAGTACCCGATTCCGGGCAACGACGACGCCATCCGCTCGAACGACCTCCTCACCCGCGTCATCGCCGAGGCGGTCATCGAGGGTCGTTTCATCGCCCAGAAGCGCATCCCCGCGGCACCCGCCGCGGCCGCGGCAGCGACCGCGCGGACCCCTGAGCAGGAGGCCGCGTTCGAGGCCCAGCAGGCCGAGGCGCGCCGCCAGGCCGCCGCGGCCCAGGCCGACCGCGAGGCACGCCTCGCGTCCACGAAGACCCCCGACACCCCCGCGGAGTGACCACCCCATGTCGTACACAGCCAAAGACGTAGCAAGCCTGCGCGCCACCACGGGCGCCGGGATGATGGACTGCAAGAAGGCACTCGAGGAGAACGGCGGTGACATCGAGGCGGCCAAGCAGTGGCTGCGCGAGAAGGGTCTCGCCGCGTCCGCCAAGCGCGACGACCGCGACAACGCGCAGGGGCTCGTGGCCATCCTCGTGGAGGGTGGCACCGCCGCGATGGTCCACCTGAAGTGCGAGACCGACTTCGTCGCCTCGAGCGACGGGTTCAAGGCCGCCGCGGACGCACTGGTCAGGGCCGTGCTCGCCAAGGGCGAGGCCGCCGTGGCCGAGCAGGCCGCCGTCATCGACGACCTGAAGATCACCCTCAAGGAGAAGATCGAGGTCGGTGCCGCCGTCAGGTTCGCGGCCGCCGCCGGCAACGTCATCGACACCTACGAGCACGTCCAGGGCGGCCGCGGCGTGAACGGCGTCCTCGTGGAGATGGCGGGTGCCACCCAGGAGCTCGCCCACGACGTGGCAGTCCACATCGCGTTCGCCAGGCCGAAGTACCTGCGCCGGGAGGACGTCCCCGCGGACGTCCTCGAGAAGGAGCGCCAGACGCTCGAGACCATCACCCGCAACGAGGGCAAGCCCGAGCAGGCGGTCGCGAAGATCGTGGAGGGCCGCATCGGCGGGTTCTACAAGGACATCTGTCTCCTCGAGCAGCCCTACGCGAAGGACGACAAGGTGAGCATCGAGAAGCTCATCGGGTCGGCATCCATCGTGCGGTTCGCACAGCTGGAGATCGGCTGACCATGACAGGCAGGCCGGCCTGGTCGCGCGTCGTGCTGAAGCTCTCGGGCGAGGCACTCGCGGAACCGACCGGCTTCGGCCTCGACAATGCGGTCCTCACGCAGGTCGCGCACGAGGTGCGCGAGGCGCGCGAGCAGCTCGGCACCGACATCGCCATCGTCGTCGGCGGCGGCAACTTCTGGCGCGGCATCAAGGGTGCGGGCCAGGGCATGGACCAGGCGCAGGCCGACTTCATGGGCATGCTCGCCACCGTGATGAACGGCCTGGCGCTGCAGGACGCACTCGAGAGGGCAGGGCAGCACGCGCGCGTGATGTCCGCGATCGAGATGCCGAAGGTCGCGGAGCCCTACATCCGCCGCCGCGCAGAGCGTCACCTGGAGAAGGGCCGCGTGGTCATCCTCGCCGGCGGCACCGGCAACCCGTTCTTCACCACGGACACGGCTGCCGCCCTGCGCGCGGCCGAGATCGACGCCCAGGCCATCCTGAAGGGCACGCACTCCGGCGTGGACGGCGTCTACACGGCCGACCCGAAGGTGGACAAGACGGCCACGCGGTACGACCGCATCAGTCACATGGACGTCATCACGAAGGGGCTGAAGGTCATGGACTCCACCGCCATCACCTTCTGCATGGAGAAGAACCTCCCGATCGTGGTGTTCGACCTGCTGGCCAAGGGCAACGTCAAGTCCATCCTGCAGGGCGAGCCAGTCGGTACGCTGGTCGGGTGACCGAAGAGACCCTTCTCGACGCAGTCGACAAGATGGAGCGTGCCGTCGAGCACGCCCAGGGCCAGTTCTCCACGGTGCGCACCGGCCGCGCCAACCCCGCGCTCGTCGAGAAGCTCCTCGTCGACTACTACGGCTCCCCGACCCCCCTCCAGCAGCTCGCCGGCTTCCAGGTGCCCGAGGCCCGCACCTTGGTCGTGAAGCCCCACGACCGCAGCGCACTCGCCGCCATCGAGAAGGCCATCCGCGAGAGTGAGCTCGGCCTGCAGCCCTCGAACGACGGCATCATCATCAGGCTCTCGTTCCCCGCGCTCACCGAGGAGCGGCGCAAGGAGTACGTGAAGGTCGTGAAGAACATGGCCGAGGACGCCCGGGTGGCCGTGCGCAACATCCGCCGTGACGCGCGCAAGTCCCTGGAGACCGCCGAGAAGAACTCCGAGATCTCGAAGGACGACCTCGAGCGCGCCGAGAAGGAGCTCGAGAAGCTGACCCACGACCACGTCGACCAGATCGACAAGGCCGTGGCCCGCAAAGAGCAGGAACTGCTCGAGGTATAGGTGCGGGTCGCGGGCTGCCCGGGCAGGCATTCGCTGCGGAACTATGGTTCGCGTAGGAAAGGGAGTACCCGATGAGCGACGACATCTGGCGCAGGCGCGACGACACCACCGAGGGCGGCGGCACCGACTACGGCACCGACTTCGGTTCTGATTTCGGCACGATCCAGTTCGCCGACGACCCCACCAGCGAGCCTGCCATCGTGTTCGCCGACACCGACTCCACGGGTTTGCCCCACTGGACAGAGCCGCCGACCGGCGAGATCCCCCGGGCGGGCAACGTGGAGGACGAGGACGACACCGACGTGTGGGCCTCGTTCCAGCAGCCCAGCCAGCCGACGCGCCGTCCCGAGCGCCTCGTCATCGGCGGGGACTCCACCGGCGACCGCGGCCGCCCGCGTGACGTCACCGGTGACACCGGCCGCGACCCCAGCCGTGACGTCCCGCGCGACACCACCGGCGGCACCAGCCGGCCGGTCGCACGCGGACCGCAGGTGCGCCGCGGCACGACGCGCGGCCCGCGCGGCGCCGCCGGGCGCGACATGCCCACGGCGGTCACCACCGGCCTGATCCTTCTCGCGGTGTTCATCGGCGCAGTGATGTGGCGTCCTGCCGCGGTGATGCTCATCGTCGTGGCCGTCCTCGGCCTGGCGTCCGTGGAGTTCTTCAGCAAGGTCACGGAGAAGGGCTACAGGCCGGCCACCTTTGCCGGTCTCATCTCCTGTGTCGCCGCACCGCTCGCCGCCTACTGGATGGGCGACGCCGCGCTGCCCCTGGTGGTCGCCTTCGGGTTCCTCGCCACCTCCGTGGGGTTCCTCGGCGCCGCGGGCGTCCAGAGCGGCCCGATGCCGAATGTCGCCATCACGAACATGGCGGTGACCTGGATCGGGCTCCTCGGGTCGTTCGCCGCCCTCATCCTGCGCCAGAGCGTCTCGGGCAGCCCGGGCAACAACATCGGCACCGACACCGTCTTCATCCTCGTCGCCGCCGTGGTGGCGAACGATGTCGGCGCCCTCTTCGTCGGTTCGGCCGCCGGCCGCACGCCGTTGCGCGAGTGGGTCAGTCCGAACAAGTCGGTCGAGGGTCTCCTCGGCGGCGCCGTGGCGACCATCATCGCCTGTGCCCTTGTCGGTTCGCAGAACGGCACGTGGAACGACATGGGGGAGTGGCTCGCGCTCGCGGTGGTCGTGTCGATCATGGCCCCCCTCGGGGACCTCGTGGAGTCCATGTTCAAGCGCAACCTCGACGTGAAGGACTTCGGCACGCTCGTGGCCGGCCACGGCGGCGTGCTGGACCGGTTCGACGGCTTCCTCTTCGCGCTCCCCGCCGCGTACTACCTGCTGCAGGTCCTCCAGCCCTGGACCTCGTAACCGCGGGCGTGCCCGTGACGTGCGTCCGGCGCCGTCGCCCGCGCCGTTACTGCTGCCAGACTTGAGCCGATGACACGGACCCGCGTCGCCATTGCCGGATCCAGTGGATCGATCGGCACCCAGACCATCGACGTCGTGCGCGCCGAGCCGGATGCGTTCGTGGTGACCGCGCTGACGGTCGGGACCTCCGTCGAGACCGTCATCGAGCAGGCACGGGAACTCCGTCCAGAGGTGGTCGTCGTCGGACGCGGTGCGGACCGTGACCGGGTCGCCGCGGCACTCCCCGGGGTGACGGTGACCTGCGAGATCACCGACATCGTCGACGTGGCCGACGTGGTGGTCAACGGTGTCGTCGGGTTCGCGGGGCTGCCGGTGACCATGGAGACCCTCCGCCGCGGCCGCATCCTCGCGCTTGCCAACAAGGAGAGCCTCATCGCCGCCGGCCCGGTGGTGCAGCCGCTCCGCTCGGTGCCGGGGGCCGAGATCATCCCCGTGGACAGCGAGCACTGTGCCGTGCACCAGTGCCTGCGTTCGTCCGTGGACACGGGCCGCGAGCTGGCGCGAATCGTGCTCACCGCGAGCGGGGGGCCGTTCAGGGGCCGCACCGCAGCAGAGCTCGCCTCCGTCACGCGTGATGAGGCGCTGGCGCACCCCACGTGGACAATGGGGCCCAAGATCACCGTCGACTCCTCGACCCTCATGAACAAAGGACTCGAAGTCATCGAAGCCCACGAGCTCTTCGGCACATCCATCGACAAGATCGACGTGGTCGTGCACCCACAGTCGGTCGTGCACTCCATGGTCGAGTTCACCGACGGGTCCACCGTCGCCCAGCTGTCCATGCCGGACATGCGGCTCCCCATCGGGTACGCGCTCGGCTGGCCACGGCGCATCTCCGTGCCGCACGGCCGCATCGACTGGGACCGTCTCTCCCGGCTCGACTTCGAGCCACCGGACCGCACCGCCTTCCCCTGCCTCGACCTCGCGTACCAGGCAGGGCGGGCGGGGGGCACCGCACCGGCAGTGCTCTCCGCCGCCAACGAGGTCGCGGTCGAGGCGTTCCTGCAGGGACGGATCGCCTGGTCCGCGATTGCCGCCATGGTCGACTCGGCGATGCAGTCGCACGCCCCGGTCACTCCCCGCGACGTCGACGACGTCCTCGCCGCGGATGCCGAGGGCCGCCGGCTCGCCACGGAGGTGCTGGCCCGATGAGCGAGATGTACCGCAATTTCCGCAACGAGATCGCCGCGGGCGGCGCCGTCGATGATGGTGATGCGTCCTCCACCCCGCAGGGGCGCATCACGGGCTTCGTCATGCTCGGGTTGCTCGTGCTCCTTGCTGTCCGGTCACCGTGGACCTTCGTGTTCGTCCTCGGGCTGCTCGTGTCCGTTTTTCTGCACGAGGTCGGCCACTTCTGGACGGCCCGCCGCACGGGCATGAAGGCGACGCAGTTCTTCATGGGGTTCGGTCCGCGCGTGATCAGTTTCCGCCGCGGCGAGACCGAGTACGGCGTGCGGGCATTCCCGCTGGGGGCGTTCGTACGAATCATCGGCATGAACAATCTCGACGACGTCGACCCCGCCGACGAACCGCAGGCCTACCGCAACAAGTCGTACCCGCGCCGCATGCTCGTCATCACAGCAGGGTCGCTCATGCACATGGTCATCGCGTTCGTGCTGTTCTTCGGGGTGTACGTCACGGCGGGCGGCGAGCACTCCACCGGGCGTGCGGTGGTGCGCGGGATGCTGGAGCAGAGCCCCGCGTGGCAGGCCGGCATCCGTACCGGCGACGAGATCCTCTCCGTCGGGGGGACGCAGGTCGGCTCGTACGATTCCGTCGTCGCCGCGATCAGCGCCCACGAGCCCGGTGACACCGTCACTGTGGTCTACGTCTCCGCCGGCACCGAACGCGGCGCGGACGTCACGCTGGCCGAGAACCCTTCCCGCCCCGGCCGGGCGTTCCTCGGTGTCGTCGCCGACGACCGGGAGGAGAAGAGGTTTGGCCCCGTCGAGGCGATCGGCCGCACCGCGGGGGACATCGGTGGCACCATGAGGGACTCCGTGCGCGGTGTCGTCACCGTGCTGAACCCCGTCAACAGCTGGCGCCAGCTCACCGACGAGGACGCACCGGTCGAGTCCCGGCCCACCACGGTCGTCGGCATGAGCCAGGTCGGGGGGGAGGTCGGGGAGTCCCGCGGTCTCGCCGGCGTGCTGCAGCTCCTGGCCTACGTGAACGTGTTCGTCGGGATGTTCAACATGTTCCCGCTCCTGCCGTTCGACGGCGGGCACGCCGCCATGGCCACGTACGAGCGGCTCAGGTCCAGGCCGGGACGGCCGTACAGGGCCGACGCAGGCAAGATGATCCCCGTGGCCACGGCCGTGGTCGGGCTCATGCTCATCCTGTTTGTGACCGGTTTGTACCTGGACATCGTCCGGCCCATCGGCTGAACCCGCCCGCCGCCTGACACACTTGGTCCCGATGTACGAGCGCCGGCAGACCAGGCAGATCACCGTGGGCAAGGTGCCGGTGGGGGGCGGCTCACCGGTCTCGGTGCAGTCCATGACCACGACAAAGACGGCCGACGTGGAGGGCACCCTCCAGCAGATCTACGCACTGGCCGCTGCGGGCTGCGACATCGTGCGGTGCACGTGCAACGAGCAGGAGGCGGCCGAGGGGCTCGCCCAGATCGTGCCGCGGTCGCCCATCCCGATCATCGCCGACATCCACCATCAGTACAAGATGGCACTCGCCGCCATGGAGGCGGGTGTGCACGGCCTGCGCCTGAACCCGGGGAACATCCGCAAGCCCGAGCACATCAAGGCTGTCGCCTCGGAGGCGCGAGACCGCAACATCCCGATCCGCATCGGGGTGAACGGCGGCTCGCTCGACCCAGCGCTCTACGAGAAGCACAACGGTCTCACCGCCGCCGCGATGGTCGAGTCCGCGATGCAGGAGATGGCCTACTTCCATGAGGTCGGTTTCGACCTCATGAAGATCTCCGTGAAGGCCAGCAACGTGCCTCTCATGGTCGAGGCGTACCGCATGCTGGCCGATGCCACCGACGTGCCGCTGCACCTGGGCGTCACCGAGGCGGGCCCGCCGCCCATGGGGCTGGTCAAGGCCACAGCCGGCATCGGCGCACTGCTGCTGGAGGGGATCGGCGACACAATCCGTTACAGCCTCACCGCCGACCCGGTGGAGGAGGCCAAGGCCGGCCGCCAGCTGCTGGAGGCGCTCGGCCTGCGCGAGCGCAAGAACGTGGACCTCATCGCCTGCCCCAGCTGCGGCCGCGCCGAGATCGACGTCATCGACGTGGCGAACCGCGCGATGAAGGCGTTCGAGGACAAGAAGCTGCCGCTGCAGATCGCCGTCATGGGTTGCGTGGTGAACGGGCCGGGCGAGGCACGCGAGGCAGACCTCGGCATCGCAGCGGGGAACAAGCGCGGGCACCTCTTCGTGAAGGGCAGGAACGTCGCGGTGGTGCCGGAGTCCGAGATGGTCGAGGCACTCGTGGAGTGGGCGGAGTTCATCAACGAGCACGGCACCGAGGCGGCCATCGCGCGGGTCGACACCGCGCGTGCCGAGCGCGAGGCCGCGAAGGACAGGTCGCAACTCCTCGACGAGAAGGGTGCCGACGCGAACAACGCGGGCGAGAGGATCGTGGAGATCCGCCGCACCGTCGGCGACTAGGTCAGCCCTGGCGGCAGGCCCACACGGTGGCAGAGCCCGAGAGCACTGCCGACTCGCCGGGCCGCAGGACCATCGCCTGGTCGGGGGCGAGCCCATTGACAGTGCCCGAGGTGCGCACCAGGACGGTCAGTGACAGCGCCGCGACCGTTGCGCTGCCTGCGACGTCGATGCGCTCCACGGAGAACGCCCCGCCGGGCCCCGTGTGGGTGCGCCCTTCCGGCCGCAGCTTGGGGTTCTCGAGCACCGATGTGTCCACCACGTGCTGCACCTCGGTGACGTCCACGTGCTTCGCGGTGAAGCCCGCGCGGATCACGTTGTCGCTCGATGCCATGACCTCCAGCCCCGCCCCGTGGAGGTAGGCGTGCAGGTTGCCGGCGGGGAGGGAGATCGCCTCGCCCGGCGCGAGGTGCACGTGGTTCAGCAGCGGTGCCACACGCAGGCCGCGGTCGCCCGGGTGCATCCCGCCGATGCGCTGCAGCCATCCCGGGCACGCCCCCAGGTTGGGTGCGGAGCGCTGGTCGAATGCCCACAGCATGTACCCGTCGATGCCGTAGAGGTCGAGCACCTCGGCCTCCTCGTGCCACCTGAATGCCTTCAGTTGCTCGACCGTGGAGTCGACGTCGTCGAACCCGCACAGTGCCTCGAACTCGGTGAGGGCCACGAGCATCTCCGGCTTGGGTGACTCATCCCGGTAGTTGCGGCGGGGGTCGTCGAGGGGGATGCCCGCGGCGTTCTCCCGCGCGAATCCCCTGCGCGCCTGGTCCGCGGCGGGGTGCGTCTGGAGCGAGAGCGGTGCGGCACACGAGAGCACCTTCACGAGAATCGACATCGGCCCGGTCTCGTCCTCGAGCGGTGACCCGCTCTCCGTGAGTGACGGTGCGACATGGTGCGTGCCGAGCCACCACTCCGCCCACGGCGCACCATCGGCCGGGCGGCCGAGGAGCGCCGGCAGGAACGAGGTGTCGCCCCAGTCGTAGTGCTGGACGGAGCCGGTGATGCGCAGGGGCACGGGTCAGCCCCGCGACAGGGCGATGACGGCGTCCACCGCCGCGCCGACCGCGACCGCCGTGTTGGTGCCGGCGTGGCGGTCGCGCACCTCCACGTTGCCCTCCGCGAGGGACTTGCCGACCACCACGATCGTGGGGATCCCGATGAGTTCGGCGTCCTTGAACTTCACGCCGGGGGAGACCCCGTTGCGGTCGTCGATGAGGACCTCGAGCCCCTGCGACTCGAGGTCGCGCGCGAGGGCCTCGGCCGCCTGCGTGATCGCGTCGTCGTTTTTGCCCGTGACGACGACGTGCACGTCGGCCGGGGCGACGGCGCGCGGCCACTTCAGGCCGAGCTCGTCGTTGAATGCCTCGGCAATGGACGCGACGGCACGCGACACGCCGATGCCGTAGGAGCCCATCGTGACGGTGACCTGTCGGCCGTTCTGGTCGAGCACCTGCAGGCCCAGCTTGTCGGCGTACTTGAGGCCCAGCTGGAACACATGACCGATCTCGATGCCGCGCGCGATCTCCACGGGCTGCGAGCACACCGGGCACGGGTCGCCGGCGCGCACCTCCACGGCCTCGATGGTGCCGTCGGCGCCGAAGTCACGGTCGTTCACCAGGTGCAGCACGTGCGTGTCCGCGCGGTTCGCGCCCGTCACCCAGGCCGAGCCCGGGACAACGTTGGGGTCGAGCAGGTAACGGATGCCGGTGACGGAGGACGTCCCCAGCACCTGGGGGCCGATGTAGCCGCGCACGAGCCCGGGATGCGCCGCGAAACCTGCCTCGTCCAGCGGCTCGACCTCTGCTGGCGAGACCTGTGCCTCCACCCGCTTCAGGTCCACCTCGCGGTCGCCGGGCACGCCCACCACCACCGTCTCACGGGAGCCGTCCGGCCGCCTCAGCGACAGCACCACGTTCTTCAGCGTGTCGGCGGCCGCCCATGGCCTGTCGTCGCGCGGGTGGTTCGCGTTCAGGAAGTCCACGAGTGACGCGATGGTGCCGCAGCCGGGGGTGACGACCTCGGAGACGGTGGGATGCCCTGCCGTGTCGGGTGCGATGGCGCCCGTGGTGACCGCCTCGGTGTTGGCGGCGTAGTCGCAGGAGGTACAGCGCACGAACGTGTCCTCGCCTGCCTCGATCGGGGCGAGGAACTCCTCACTCATGGACCCGCCCATCGCGCCGCTCATCGCCTTCACGATCACGTACGGCAGGTGGAGGCGGCGGAAGATGCGCTCGTAGGCATCGCGGTGGGCGTCGTAGCTCTGCTGCAGCCCGGCCTCGTCGATGTCGAACGAGTAGCTGTCCTTCATCAGGAACTCGCGCCCGCGCAGCAGGCCAGCGCGGGGCCGCGCCTCGTCCCGGTACTTCGTCTGGATCTGGTACAGCGAGACCGGCAGGTCCTTGTAGGAGGAGTAGAGGTCCTTCACGAGGAGGGTGAACATCTCCTCATGGGTGGGCCCGAGCAGGTAGTCGGCGCCCTTCCTGTCCACCAGGCGGAAGACGTTGTCCCCGTACTCGTCCCAGCGGTTCGTCTGTTCGTAGACGTCGCGGGGGAGAAGGGCCGGGAAGTGGACCTCCTGTGCCCCCATCGCGTCCATCTCCTCGCGCACGATCGCCTCGACCTTGCGCAGCACCCTCCAGCCGAGCGGCAGCCACGTGTACCCGCCGGGGGCCGCCCTGCGGATGTAGCCGGCGCGCACCAGGAGGCGGTGGCTCGGCACCTCGGCGTCGGACGGGTCCTCGCGGAGGGTGCGGACGAAGAGCTGGCTGAGGCGGAGCATGCGGAACAAAACCCTACTGGCGGCTGGTACGCTGGTTGCCGTCCTTTGAAGTTCGGTGAACGTGAAGGCACGGGCCCAGGGTCCGTGCCTTTTGTTCTGTTAGGGGCCGGTGACAGCCGGCCAGAGAGGTGGTGAGCCACATGTCCAGCGTGATTGACAGGGTCACCCAGATGGTGACGCCCATCCTCTCTGACCTCGGGCTCGAGCTCTATGACCTCGACTTCGCCGGAGGCGTCCTCAAGGTCACCGTCGACACCCCGCCCGGCGGCCCGTCGGGCGTCGACATCGACCAGATCTCCCTCGTCACGCGCCTCCTCGGCCGCGAGCTGGACCACGACGAGAACGCGGTCCCGGGCCGGTTCACCCTCGAGGTGTCGAGCCCTGGCCTGGAGCGCACGCTGCGCACCCCTGCCCATTTCGCCCGCGAGACCGGCAAGGAGGTGAACGTCCGGCTGCGCGAGCAGCTCGACGGCCGCCGCCGGGTCAACGGACTGCTCGTCTCGGCAACGGGCAGCGCGGCCGTCGTCCGCGAGGAGGACGGCACCGAGGTGGAGATTCCACTCGACATCATCGACAAGGCCCGCACCGTGTTCGTCTGGGAGACGAACCCGAAGCCGAACTCGCCCGAGGCACGCGCCAAGGGCAAGAAGAAGACCGCACACGACAACGCACAGTCCCAGACACAGGAGGCAAACGCGCAATGAGCAACATGGACATGTCCGAGGCAGTACGCATGCTCGCCGACCACCACGGCATCTCGGTGGACGCACTTCTCCAGGTGCTCGTGGAGGCACTCGCCACCGCGTACAAGAAGCGTCCCGGCGCCGCCGACGAGGTGATCGTGGAGGTCAACCCGGAGAACCTCGACATGAAGTTCACCGCCTACGACGTGGACGACGAGGGCAACTGGGTGAACGAGCGTGACGACACGCCGAGCAAGGCCGACCTCGGCCGCATCGCCGCCGCGACCTTCAAGCAGGTGATGAGCCAGCGCATCCGCGAGGTGGAACGCGACCGCAAGTTCGAGGAGTACGCCAACCGCGAGGGTGACCTCGTCACCGGCATCATCCAGCAGTCGGACGGCAGGTACGCCCTGCTCGACCTGGGCAAGGTCGAGGCGCTGCTGCCCCAGGCGGAGCAGGTTCCCTACGAGCGCCCTGAGTCGGGTGCCCGCCTGAAGGCCTACATCGTGGAGGTCCGCAAGACCGCCAAGGGCCCGCAGATCGTGGTCAGCCGTACCCATCCCGGTCTCATCAAGCGCCTCTTCGAGCTGGAGGTGCCCGAGATCGCCGACGGCATCGTGGAGATCAAGTCGTGCGCCAGGGAGCCCGGGCACCGCACCAAGATCGCTGTCGCCTCCAATGACCACAACGTCGACCCCGTCGGTGCCTGCGTCGGCGCCCGCGGCGGCCGCGTGCGCATGGTCGTGAACGAGCTCCGCGGCGAGAAGATCGACATCGTGAGCTGGTCCGAGGACCTCCACGAGTTCGTCGCGAAGGCGCTCTCTCCGGCCAAGGTCACGGAGGTGCGTCTCAGCGAGGACCAGACCCAGGCCGACGTCATCGTGCCGGACTTCCAGCTGTCGCTCGCCATCGGCAAGGAGGGCCAGAACGCCCGCCTGGCGGCCCGCCTCACCGGCGTCCGCATCGACATCAAGAGTGAGGCCCAGGCCGCCGACGAGGCTGCCGGCATCGTGCGCCCCGCATCCGGCGACACCGGGTACGCGGCCGGCGAGTGGCGGACCAACGACGAGACCGGCGAGATGCAGTTCCACGCCGCCGACGGTTCCGTGGTCAGCGAACAGGAGTGGGCCGGCGGCTCACCCGCAGAGAACAGCACGGAGGCCTGAACCTTGGCAAGCAAGAAGGTCAAGATCAAGGAGCTCGCGGACGAGTTCGGCGCGTCGCCGGACGCGATGTACTCGCTCGTCGTCACGCTCGGCATCGACGCGAAGTCGAAGGCGGTCAGCATCGAGGAGGCCCAGGCCGACCGTGTGCGCCGCCACGTGAAGAAGAACGGCCTGCCCGAACCGAAGGAAGAGCCCGCGAGGCCCGCCAAGAAGGCCGCGGCGAAGAAGGCCGCCCCGAAGAAGGACGACGACGGGGTCGAGACGCCTGCCAAGAAGACCCCTGCCAAGAAGACCCCTGCAAAGAAGGCCACCGCCGCGAAGAAGGCCACCGCCGCGAAGACCGACGAAGATGCGGTCCCCGATGTCGTCGTTGCACCGGCTCCCGAGGTCGTCGCCCCGGCGCCTGCGCCTGAGGTCGTTGCTCCTGCTCCGGAGGCCCCGGCACCCTCGGCAGAGACTGTCGTTGACACCCCGCCCGCGCCGCCTGCACCTCCCGCAGGCGGCGGCAGGGTGATCTCGAGCGGCCCGAAGGGTGCGAACACCGGCGCGATCCCGCGCCCGGCGGCTCCTACCACGCCTGCCCGTCCGCCGGTAGCACCGCCGCCGGCCGGCCGTGCTCTGCCCCCCGGCATGCCGCCGAACCGTCCGCTCTCGCCCTCGGGCCGTCCGATCCCGCCGCCGCCTGCCGGCCGTCCGGTGTCGCCGACAGGCCGTCCGATTCCGCCGCCGCCCGGCGGTGCACGACCCGGCGGTGCCCCCGGTGGCTCGCGTCCCGGTCCTGGGTCGCGCCCTGGTCCCGGCTCGCGTCCCGGTCCTGGGTCGCGCCCTGGTCCCGGTTTCCGTCCTGGCCCAGGTGGCGGCCCCGGCGGTCCGCGCCCCGGCGGTCCCGGCGGGCGTCCCGGTTTCGGCCCGCGTCCCGGTGGCCCCGGTGGCGGCCCTGGTGGCCCGCGTCCGGGCGGTCCCGGTGGCGGCCCTGGTGGTCCGCGTCCGAGCGGTCCTGGTGGCGGCCCCGGTGGCGGCCCCGGCGGCAGGCCGAACGGCCAGCGCCGTGCCCCGCGCAAGAAGTCCCGTGCACGTCGCAGGCGCGAGTTCGACGAGCTGCAGCCGCAGTTCACGAACTACACGAACAGCAACGCACCGGTGCCCGAGGGCACGGTCATCATCGAGCGCGGATCGTCCGCGCAGGACTTCGCCCCGAAGCTGAACCGCACCGCGGCAGACGTCGTGCGCTTCCTGCTGGAGCACGGCGAGATGGTGACCGCCACCATGAGCCTCGGCGACGAGCAGATGGAACTGTTCGCTCTGGAGATCGGTGCGGAGATCCTCCTCGTCGACCCGGGCCAGCAGGAGGAGATGGAACTGCAGGCCCTCTTCGACGACAGTGACGACGACGACGAGACGCTCCAGCAGGCGCGCCCGCCCGTCATCACCGTCATGGGCCACGTCGACCACGGCAAGACCACGCTCCTCGACAGGATCCGGTCCGCGAACGTGGTCGCCGGCGAGGCCGGCGGCATCACCCAGCACATCGGCGCGTACCAGGTGGACAAGGACGGCAAGAAGATCACCTTCATCGACACCCCGGGCCACGCCGCGTTCTCGAAGATGCGCATGCGCGGTGCCCAGGTGACCGACATCGTCGTCCTCGTGGTCGCCGCGGACGACGGCGTCATGCCCCAGACGATCGAGGCCATCAACCACGCCAAGGCGGCCGACGTGCCGATCGTGGTCGCGGTCAACAAGATCGACAAGGAGAACGCCGACCCGCAGCGCGTGCTCACCCAGCTCACCGAGTACGAGCTCGTGCCGGAGTCCTGGGGCGGCGACACGATCGTGGTCGAGATGTCCGCCCAGCAGAACCTCGGCATCGACGACCTGCTCGAGCAGCTCAACGTCGTCGCCGAGCTCGAGACCCTCACCGCGAACCCCACCGGACGCGCCAAGGGCATCGTGCTGGAGGCCAACCTGGACGTCGGCCGCGGCCCCGTGGCCACCGTGCTGGTGGACAAGGGCACGCTCAAGGTCGGCGACCCCATCGTGGCCGGTGCCGCATGGGGTAAGGTCCGCGCTCTCATCAACGAGCGCGGCGAGCAGGTGAAGGAGGCGGGTCCCTCGACCCCGGTGCAGGTGCTCGGGCTCTCGTCCGTGCCCCAGGCCGGCGACGAGTTCCGTGCCGCACCCGACGAGAAGACCGCCCGCACCGTCGGCGAATCGCGCGAGCACCGCATGCGCGTGCTCAACCAGCGCGGCGACGCCCGCGTGCAGCGCGGCGTGAAGCTGGAGGACATCTTCTCCCAGATCCAGGCCGGCGAGGTCGCCACCCTGAACCTGGTGATCAAGGCGGACGTCCACGGCTCGCTCGAGGCGGTCACCGAGTCCCTCCGCAAGTTGGAGCGCGACGAGGTCAAGGTCGCGTTCGTGCACCGCGGCGTGGGCGGCATCACCGAGAACGACATTACCCTGGCCGCCGCCACGAACGCCACGATCATCGGTTTCAACGTGCGTCCCGACCGCAAGTCGCGCGACCTCGCCGAGACCGAGCACGTGGAGATTCGCATGTACGAGATCATCTACAAGCTCCTCGAGGATATGGAGCGGGCCATGCTCGGTCTCCTCGCGCCGGAGTTCGAGGAAGTGGTCACGGGCGAGGCGGAGGTCCGCGAGATCTTCCGCGTGCCGAAGATCGGCGCCATTGCCGGTTGCTTCGTGCGGACCGGCGTCATCACCAGGGGCACCAAGGTGCGCTTCCTCCGCGAGGGCACGATCATCTGGAAGGGCAGCATCCAGTCACTGCGCCGCTTCAAGGACGACGTCCGCGAGGTGCGCGAGGGCTTCGAGTGCGGCATCGGGCTCTCCGACTTCCAGGACCTGAAGCCCGGCGACATCATCGAGACCTTCGAAGAGCGCCAGATCGAGCGGGTCTGACCGTGGCCGACCTGGACTTCTTCCTCGACCCGGTCTGCCCGTGGGCGTGGATCACCTCACGGTGGGTGGAGGAGGTCCGCGGGCTGCGCAACTACGACGTGCAGTGGCGGTTCATCTCGCTGCGGTTCCTGAACGAGTCCAAGATGGACTACTCGAAGATGCCGTCCGGGTATGCCGACGTGCACGCCGCCGGAACGAAGGGACTCCGCGTGTGTGCGAGGGCCCGTGCCGAGAAGGGCAACGGCGCTGTCGGCACGGTGTACTCCGCGCTCGGCACCAGCCTGCACAACGACCAGCAGCGCGAGGCCATGGTCGCTGACGCGGCGGGACACATCGCGGGCCTCCTCACGGGGGCTGGGCTCCCGGCGGCGTGGGCGGAGTCCGTGGACGACGACTCCTTCGATGCCGTGATCCGCGCCGAGACCGAGCTCGCTCTCGAGCGCACCGGCAAGGACGTGGGCACACCGATCCTCACGTTCCGGCCGGGCGCGGCGGACGAGGCGAGCTTCTTCGGACCTGTCATCGCCCGTATCCCTCGCGGTGACGAGGCGCTCAGGCTGTGGGACGCGGTCGAGACCGTGGCCACGACCAGCGGCATGGCGGAGCTGAAGCGCTCCCTGCGCGAGCGCCCGTCGTTCGGCTGAGCCCGTCCGTGCGGACGGCATAGTGTTGGCGCCGATGAAGGCCGTCTACACGCCCGACCACCTGCTCCACGACCCGAAGGTCGAGCTGGAGCGCTCCATCGCCCACTCGCCGTGGGAGCACATCGGCCGCGGGGAGATCATCAAGGACGTGCTCTCCGCTGACCCACGGTTCGACATCGTGTCACCCGTGCAGTGGGGCGCCGAGCCCGTCACCGCGGTGCACGATGCCGGGCTGCTGCGATTCCTCGACGGCGCGTGGCAGGAGTACCAGCGCACGGTGGGGGAGACGCGCGAGGTCGTCCCCGAGGTGTTCCAGATGCAGGGCCTGCGCAACAAGATGGAGCCGGGCTCGGAACCCGCATCGATCCAGGGCCGGCTGGGGTACTGGAGCTTCGAGATCACCACGCCGATCACGCAGGGCACCTACGCGGCCTCGCGTGCCGCCGTGGACACCGCACTCACGGCGATGCAGTTCGTGCTGGACGGCGACCGCAGCGCCTACGGCCTGTGCAGGCCGCCCGGCCACCACGCCACCACGTCGCTGTACGGCGGGTACTGCTTCTTCAACAACGCAGCGGTGGTGGCGCACCATGTGGCCTCGACAAGCGGGGTGAAGGTCGCAGTGCTGGATGTCGACTACCACCACGGCAACGGCACGCAGGAGATCTTCTACGACCGCGACGACGTGCTCTACGTGTCGCTCCACGGCGACCCCGTGCGGGCCTACCCGTACGCCATCGGCCACGCCGACGAGACCGGCACGGGGAGGGGACTGGGGGCCAACCTCAACATCCCGCTGCCCGCCGGCACGGGGGATGCCGCTTATTCGTCTGCGCTCGGCACGGCACTGCAGAAGATCTCTGCGTTCGGGGCGCAGTTCCTGGTGGTGTCGCTCGGGCTCGACACCTTCGTGACCGACCCGATCTGTGACCTCGCACTGACGACAGAGGGGTTCGGCGCGCACGGGGCGATGGTCGCCTCGCTCGGCATCCCCACGGTGGTGCTGCAGGAGGGCGGCTACGACGTGCCGAACCTGGGCATCAACGCGCAGTCGTGGCTGGTGGGGCTGGGCGCCTAGCCCGCCCGGTCAGCCCTTCTTGATCGCCTCGATGACCGGCTGCCAGCGGGCCGGGTCGCTCTTGTACGGCGCGTAGAAGCTGATGCGGCTGATGACGTCGCCGTAGCGCCTGTGCAGCTCGGGCGCGATCGACTCCGGCTCGCCGACGACAGCGAACGTGTTCAGGATCTCGTCGTCGATGAGGGTCCCCATCTCGGCCCACTTGCCCTGCTTGGAGAGGGTGTTCAGGTCGTCCTGCAGGCCGCCCCAGCCGTGCGCATCGAGCACGCCCCTGTACGCGGGTGTGGAGCCGTAGAACGAGATCTGCTGGCGCGTGCCCGCGGCTGCCGCCTTCATCTCGTCCTCGTTGTTGCCGGTGACCACGAAGCTGGGGCCGACGATGTCAAAGCCGTCCATTGTCTTGCCTGCCTTGGCGCGGCCCCGTGCAAGGGCGGGGATCGTGACCTCGCGCAGGTACTTCTCCGTGGTGAAGCCGTGGCAGAGGAAGCCGTCGCACACCTCGCCGCACACCTCGGTCATCAGTTCCCCGACGCCGGCCAGGTAGATCTTCGGTGTGCCGAACCCTGCCAGCTCGGCGCGCTCCGGGGTGAAGAACGGCGTCATGAGGGTGTGCCTGTAGAACTCGCCGCGGAAGTCGAGCTTCGTGCCGTTCTCCCACGTGTCCCAGATTGCGCGGATGGCGAGCACCATCTCGCGCATGCGCCGTGCCGGGTGGCTCCACTCCATGGAGAAGCGCTTCTCGATGTGGGGCTTGATCTGGCTGCCGAGGCCCAGGATGAACCGGCCCTTTGAGTACGCCTGCAGGTCCCAGCCGAGGTTCGCGAGGAGCATCGGGTTGCGTGCGAACGCGACCGCGATCGACGTGCCGAGCTCGATGCTCTCGGTGTGCTCGGCGGCGAGCACCAGCGGGAGGAACGGGTCGTGCGCGGTCTCTGCGGTCCATGCGCCGGAATAGCCGGCTGCCTCGACCTCCTTGGCGCTCTGGGGCACCTTGGACATGTCGGTGGTGATCCCTCCGTCGACTTTCATTGTGTTTCTCCTGGTTGTTGGTCCCGTAGGAACTGTTCGATCTCTGACGCCAGCTGGTCGGCGCTCGGAAGGTTGCTCGCGATGTCGATCGCCGCGGGCGAGTGCATCGCATCGTATGCCTGCTCCAGCTTGCCGAGCATCTCGGCATGCTCCGGGTTGGAGGCGACCAACTGGTCCAGCCGCTCGCGCTGGGTGACGGCCTCCGTGACGAGCGCCATCGCATCGAGGGCAAGACCGGCCTCGGCCTCCACGGCCTCGATGAGCGCTGCACTCCCGGCCGGGTACGCCATCGTGGAGACGTAGTGGGGTATCTGGGCCCAGAACCCCATTGCCTCGATCCCCCGGCCGTGCAGCTCGTGCTCCAGAACCGCGGCCACGCCGGCAGGGGCGTCCAGGGAGTTGCGCGAGTGGCGCAGCCTCTTCGCGAGGGCCTCGTTCGGGGTGGTGCTCGACAGGCCCACCGGCCTGGTGTGCGGGGCCCCGTAGGGGTACGCGCCGAGGGCGATCATCTTGGTGACGCCCAGCTCTGCCGCGAGCTCGCCGACGGTGCGGGCAAAGAACCTCCACGCGGTGTCGGGTTCGGGCCCGGAGAGGATGACGACGTCCTTGCCCTTGCCATCTGTGCCGACGCGCAGTCCCGGCGCTCCCCACACGATGCGGGTGTTCACGCCCTCGCGCAGTTCCATCACGGGCCGCCTCGCGCGGTAGTCGATGAAGGTGTCGCCGTCGAAGGTGAGCAATTCCTTCGCGTCCGTGACGCGGGTGATGTGCTCCATGGCGGTGTTGGCGGCCCCGCTCGCGTCGATCCATCCCGTCAGCTGCACGAGGAGCACCGGCTGGTGGAGTGCAGGCAGCGTGCCGTGCAGCTCGAAGGGGAGCCCGCCTGCGGGGTTCATCCGAGCCGCTCCAGGTACGCGGCCGCCTTCTGCGCGGCACCGTCCACCTGCAGTCGGAACGGCTCGAGCTCGGCGGGGTCCTTCTCGCCGAGCGCACCGCCGAGGTAGCGGGCGTACACGCCCTCGATGATGCAGGCCAGCTTCCAGAACGCGAACGCGGTGTAAAAATCCAGCTGGGAGATGTCCCGCCCCGACTTCTCCGCGTACCTCGCGGCCAGGTCGGCACGGTCGAGGAACCCGTCAGCCGTGCACACCGTGTTGGACCACGCGCTCGCCTCGTCGTGTGGGCCGTTCCAGTAGACCATCAGCAGTCCGACATCGGCCATGGGGTCGCCGAGAGTGCATATCTCCCAGTCGAGGACGGCGATGACGTCGCCGTCGGCGTTGACCATGCAGTTGTCGAGCCGGTAGTCGCCGTGCACGATGGACACGCCCTTCTGCTCGGGGATCCGGCGCATGAGCTCCTCGTACACCGACTCCACGAGCGGCAGGTCACGGGTGCGCTGGTCCACGATGTTCTGGTGCCACCGCTTCAGCTGCCGGGCGATGTATCCCTCGTGCTTGCCGAGGTCCGCGAGGCCCACCCGGTTGATGTCGACCGCGTGGATCCTGGCCATCGTGTCGACGAGCGACTCGCTGGCGCGCCGGCGGGCCAGCGGGGTGAGGGCCTCCTCCGCGAATGCCTTGTCCCGGACCACCAGGCCGTCGACGAAGCGCATCACGTAGAACGGGAGGTCGTTGACAGCGGGGTCATCGCAGAAGCAGAGCGCCGGTGCGACCGGCACGTCGCTCGCGGCGAGCGCGGCGATGATGCGGTGCTCGCGTCCCATGTCGTGCGCGCTGGCGAGACGGTGGCCGAGCGGCGGCCGGCGCAGCACGTACCTGTTGCCGGCCGCGTCGGTGACCGCGAAGGTGAGGTTGGAGTGGCCGCCGGCGATCTGCACGTAGCTGAACGGGGCGACCGCGCCGGCGATGTTCGCGACCAGCCATGACTCGACGTTCTCGCTGATTCCATTGGGGAGGGCCACGCCAAGAAACTACCTGTATCGTGCCCCCATGGCCGTAGACGTAACGGATGCGACGTTCGAGCAGGAGGTCATCCAGCGGTCGATGACCACCCCCGTCCTCGTGGATTTCTGGGCCCCGTGGTGCGGCCCCTGCAAGCAGCTCACACCCATCCTCGAGCGCACAACCGACGCCACGAACGGCCAGGTCGTTCTCGCCAAGATCAACATCGACGAGAACCCCCAGATCGCCGGTGCCCTCGGCGTCCAGTCGATCCCCACGGTCGTCGCGTTCAAGGGCGGCCAGCCGATCGACGCATTCATCGGCGCCAAGCCCGAGCACGAGGTCCAGCGGGTGGTGCAGGCCCTGATGCCGAACCCCACCGAGCAGAGGGTGCTCGACCTTCTCGCCCAGGGCACGGAAGAGGCCCTGCGTGATGCCGTGGCTCTCATGCCCGGCAACGAGGATGCCGTCTGTGCGCTCGCCGAGTACCTCGTGCGCTCGGGCTCCGCCGAGGAGGCACTGGCCCTGCTCGCGCGCCTGCCCGAGACGGACAGGGTCCGGCGCATCGCGGCCGCCGCCCGTCTGTCGTTGAACCCCGTTGACGACTTCGACGAGCAGCTCGCGTCGCTCCTGCCGCGCGTGAAGACCGACGAAGCCGCGCGCCAGGAGTACCTCGACATCCTCGAGTCGATGGGCCCGGACGACCCGCGCACCGCGAAGCACCGGCGCCAGCTCAGCTCGCACCTGTACTGACGGCGCGCCGTCCCCAGCTGCACCGTTCCCCGCGGCTTCGTTCCTTGCGAGATCGCGCCCCGTCCACATTGGCGGCCATGGCACCCGTCCGTTCCGTCGCCCGCGACATCGTCTCCCGTGTCCGCCACCACATCCTGTTCGTCGGTCCGCGGCGTGTCGTCGCCGGCACCGTGACCGCCGTGGTCCTTGCTCTCGCGGGGTGGCTGCTCTTTGCGCCGGCCCCGCCCGCGGTGGAGTCTGTGCTGCCGCCCGCGGGGGTCGTGCCCGCCGTGACTTCCCCGGGCGTCACCGCCGGGGGGACAGTGCGGGTCCACGTGGCGGGGGCCGTGCGTCGTCCGGGCGTGTACGAGGTCCCGGCGAGCGGCCGCATCATTGATGCGGTCCGCGCCGCGGGCGGTGCGTCGTCATCAGCCGACCTCGATGCGATCAATCTCGCCCAGACGCTGCGCGACACCGAGCAGGTGTACGTGCCGACGCGCTCCCGCACGTCGCCGCGCACGTCGCCGCGCACGTCGCCCAGGCTGCGCCCCACCACCGTCCCGCCGGTGCCGCAGTCGGTGACCGCGGGGCCAACGGCACGGCCGCCGGCGGAGACTGCTGCGCCGGCACAGAGAAAGACGGTCAACGTGAACCAGGCCACCGCTGCTCAGCTGGAGGAGCTGCCGGGGGTGGGTGAGGTCACGGCCCGGAGGATCATCTCGTGGCGGCAGTCGAAGGGTCCGTTCGCGACAGCGGAGGACCTGATGAAGGTGGAGGGCATCGGGCCGGCCAAGTTCGCCGCGATGAAGCCCTTCGTCAGCGTGTGATCAGAGCGCGCCGAGGGCAAGAGCGGCGAGTACCACGGCGCCGACCGCGCCGAGCCACAGGCCGGA